>DASSAT010000001.1:0-2342 GCA_035699305.1 Fimbriiglobus sp.
AAAATGCAGTGTTGAAAACCATCTTGTTCTTAAACTCATTTCTTCTCTCTGCGCCCTCCGCGCCCTCCGCGGTGAATTCTCTTCCGGATTCCTGCAAGACGGCCCGTCCCCGCTCCCACTAATACCTGTGGACGACCTTCCGGGGACCGACCAATGCGCCTCACCCTGCGGACCCTGCTCGCCTACCTGGACGACACCCTCCCTCCCGCCGAGGCCCGGCAGATCGGGCTGAAGGTCGCCGAGAACCCGCCAGCCCAGGACCTCGTGGACCGCATCAAGCGGGTCACGCGCCGCCGCGGGCTTTCGACGCCGCCCTCTGGCAACGAGGGCAGCCCGTCCGACCCCAACACCGTCGCCGAATTCCTCAGCGACGCCCTGCCGTCCGACCAGGTGGCCGCGTTCGAGAAGACTTGCCTGGACTCCGATGTCTACCTCGCCGAGGTCGCCTCCTGCCACCAAATCCTGACGCTGGTGCTCTCCGAGCAGGTCCGCGTCCCGCCGACGGCGCGGAAGCGGATGTACCAACTCGTCAAGGGCCGCGAGTCCCTGCCGGACCGCAAGCCCGGGAGGACCATCCCGGTCGGCGGTGTGCTCGAAGACCATAAGCCGCCCGCGCCCGACGACACCGATGCCCCGTTCCTGCTCGGCATGTCGGCGTTCTCCCGGTCTGACTCGTGGTCCCGCACCGCCACCCGGGTCGGCGTCCTGGCCCTGATGCTTCTGGCGTTCGGGTTCGCCCTGTGGATGGCCATGCCGCCCGCGGTCCAACCCCGGCCGGAGGTGTCGGACACCTCCGGCTACGCCGCCGTGCCCAAGTCGAAACCCTTCGATAACGCGGCCAAGGCCCGACCGAAGGACAAGGGCGAGCCGAAGCCGCCGGAGAAGCCCGAACCGAAGCCCGAGGAGAAGCCGAAGGAAAAGCCCGAACCGAAGCCGGCGGAGAATCCCACGCTGGCCGAGGTGGCCCCGCGGCCTCGGCTTCCCGGTGAGCCGCTGGCGCCTGTGGTCAACGAGTTGGTCCCGAAGGAGCAGCCGCCGAACCCCGACCGGGCCGTGATCGGTCGGCTGGAGAAGCCGACCGCGGTGGTCGTCCGACCCCAGGGCGACGGGTGGGTCCGCGTCCCGCCCGGAGACCCGACGGTCGTCTCGTCGGTCCGGCACATCGCGCTGCCCGGGTACAAGACCCGGGTGAACCTCGACTCCGACGTGGCGGTCGAGCTGTGGGGCAACCTGCCGGAGCTGTTCCGCGCGCCGGTGCTGGAAGCGTCTATCACTCCCTACGTGCCGCCCGCCGGGTTCGACGCCGACCTGACCGTCCACGCCGGCCGGGTCTACCTGACGACGAAGAAGCCGGACGGGGCGAAGGTACGGCTGCGGTTCCGCGACCAGGTGTGGGATCTGACCCTGGCCGACGACAAGACCGAGGCGGTGCTGGAGGTGGTCCACACGCTCGTCCCCGGCCCACAGGAGGAGCCGCCGCGGACGACTGTCGGGTTCGCGGTCCTCGCCGGGCAGGCCGCCCTCCGGCCGACCCGATACCAGGAGGCGGTGAAGCTGACCAAGGGCGGCGACGCCTTCTGGGACAGCAAGGCCGGCCGCCCCGTGGTGCGGCCCGATCCGGGGGAGGATGTCCGCAAGCAGCAGTCGGCGTACCTGTCGCGGCTCCAACCTTATTACGACGCCTCGCAGGCGACACTGGCCCTGGAAGCGCTGGCCGACTTTGCCAACAAGCTGGCGGACGGCCAGCGGGTGCGGGCGACGTTCGACGAGGCGCTCCAGGCCCGGCCGGACGCGATCCCGACCCCCAAGGACGTGCAGGCTGCCCGGATCGCGGTGCTAGTGTTCGCGGCTCTGGGCGACCTGTCGGGCCTGGCGGACGGCATCTCCGACCCCAACCGGCCGCGACTGCGGCAGACCGCGGCCGAGGGGCTGCGGGCCGCGCTGGCCCGCGAGCCGGCCCTGGTGGCGGCGTTCCGCCAGACGCTGGTGGACAAGCTCCGGATCGAGGACAAACAGGCCGACGCGATCCTCCGGCTACTGCGTGGGTTCACCGACGCGGAGCGGTCCGACCCGGCCACCGTGGACCGCCTGATCGGCGACCTGTCCTCGCCCGCGGTCGCCGTCCGGGAACTGGCGTTCCAGCACCTGATCGGGTACATCGACCTGACCGACAAGGCGAACGAACCGCTGTTGCAGTTCAACGCCGGGGCGCCGTCGGAGTACCGTGTGCCGGCCGTCCAAGCGTGGCGCAAGAAGACGGACGAGATCAAGATGAAGCTGACCGAGTCGCCGGAGAAGAAGTGATGCCGTTCGTAGGTCGGGTCGAGTCTTCGAGGCCCGAC
>DASSAT010000002.1:0-3883 GCA_035699305.1 Fimbriiglobus sp.
CCTGCGGGCGGAGGTCGGCGAAGTCGTCGCGGAACTTCAGCAGGGTGACTGTGTCGGTCGCGGCGAAGTCGGCGGCGGCTTTCGACCGCGCCCAGGCGGTCCGCAGGGTGTTCACCCGCGGGGAGTCCGGGACCGCGGCCAGCGCCTTCAGCCCTGCGTCGAGATTCCGCTTCGGCGGTCGGAAGTGCTTGAGTGCCTCGGCCAGCCGCTCGTCCTCGACCGGCTGGCGAGGGTCGTGTTCGGGGCTGTGCCACCACTTGTGGAACTCCGCGGCCTTGACCGGGTCGAGCCGGGCGAGCCGGCCGTTCCACTCGTCGAACCGTTTCTGGTTCGCCGCCTTGTCCTTCGGGTCCAGGCCGCGAATCATCCGGTCGAGTTCGGCAGCCTGGGCCTGGACGAGCCGCGGGCGGACGGCGTCCGCCGCCGGCTTGTCGAACCGCTCCAGTTCCATCAACCCCTTCTCCGCCTCGACCAGATTACCCGCGGCAATCAGCCGACTGATCTCGTCGGACTTCGCGGTGACGACTCGGTCGCGCTCTTTCGCCAGGCTCAGCTCGGCCCGCAGCTCGTCGGCCCTGGCACGGTCAAGCGGGGCGAGTTCGTTCAGCTTCCGCTCGGCGTCGTCGAACCGCTTCGCGGCAATCGCTTGCCGGGCGGCGGAGGCCAGCTCGCCCGGGTTCGGATCAGGCCGGGGCCAGAGTAAGTAGGCGCCGATCGCGGCCAGCGCCAAAAGCACCGCCACGCCACTGACCACGGCGACGGTCCGGCCGCCGCCGACGCCCTCGGCCGGGTGGTCCTCGTTCCACTGCGTCTTGCGGCGGCCGGACTTCGTCGGCTCGTCCGCCGCCCACGGGGCCGGGGTGGTCCGCGGGACTGGCGGACCGAAGCCGCCCTCCGGCCGGTCGCCGAACAGGACCGTGCCGCTTGCCTCGACCGGGGTCAGCGGCACGTCGCTGGCCCGGGCACTGACCCGGGGGGTGTCCATCGGGTGCTTCGGCGTCGCCTTGGCGACGTCCGCTGGCGGGGTCGTCCGCGGCGCCAGGTCGGCGGGGGTGATCCGGGAGAGGTCCGGCCGACCCGACAGCAGCGCCGGATACGTGCCGGTGCCGACCCCGCTGGCGTGCGCCAGCTGCCGGGCCAGCTCCTCGCAGGTGGCGAACCGGTCCGTCGGGTTCGGGGACAGCGCCTTGCGCAAGACCGCCTGCTCCGCCTCGGGCACGCCCGACAGGTCGAGGTGGCCCGTGATCCGCGCCTGCATGGTGTCGAACTGGCCCATCCCCGCCGGGAACGGCATCCGCCCGGCCCGCAGGGTGTAGTACGTCAGCGCCAGCGAGTACTGGTCGGTGCGGCTGGACACCTTCTTCTGCAACAACTCCGGGGCGGCGTACTCCAGCGTCATCCCGGAGCTGGATGACTGCACCGCGTCGCCGTCCCCCTCGACCAGCTTCGCCAGCCCGAAGTCGCTCACCAGCAGCCGGTCGCCGCGCAAAAGCAGGTTCTCCGGCTTCACGTCGCGGTGCTGGATGTGGTGCTTGACGTTGAGGTAGTCCAGGGCGACCGCCGCCTGGCGGACGTGGCCGACCAGCTCGTCCGGCGGGATGCCGGTGAGGCCGTCCTGCTTGCACTCCTTGAGCCGGTCGAGCAGGTTCTTCTCGGCCAGGTCGGTGGAGATGACCACGGCGGACGGGGCGGGCACGCCGGCCAGCCCGACCTGGTGGGCGGACACCCGGGTGCCGTTGGCGGCCAGCAGCCAGTACCCGCGCAGCTGGACCAGGCAGGGGTGGTCGAGCTTGCTGATGGCGTCGAGGACGGCGAACTCGTGCTTGCCGCGGCCCTGGAGGTCGCGGACCACCTTGAGGGCGCAGCGGACGCCGCCGGACGCCCGGGCCTCCCACACCTCGCCGAACCCGCCGCGGCCGAGCAGTTTGGTCAGGAAGTGCTCCGGGACCAGTTCGCCGCCCGGCTGGAGCAGGTCGTTGAGGTTCCGGGTCGCCGGGGTCGGGGTCGGCTCGGCCGGGGGGGCGGGCGGGGCCTCCTCCGGCGGCGGGGCGGCCCGCCGGACCTGGCTGGCCGAGATCACCCCGGACGGACCGAAGGTGATGTTGGCGGCGATCTTCAGCGACTCGACGAACTCCTCGCACGACTCGAACCGCTTGGCCGGCTGCTTGTGCGTGGCCTGGCGCAGCACCTCCTGCTCGTCCGGCCCGACACCGGAGAAGTCGAGCTGACCCATCAGGTTGGCGACGATCGCCTTGGCCTCGTCGAACGGCAGCCGCCCGGTCCGCAGCTCGTAGTAGGTGATGGCCAGCGAGTACTGGTCGGTCTGCGGGCACGGGTCGTTGTTGATCAGCTCCGGGGCGGCGTAGGCCGGGGTGCCGGCGGCCATCGACCGCTTGGCGTCCTCGACCTTGCGCATCGCCTTGGCGACCCCGTAGTCGCACACCTGGACGCCGCCGCCGACGACCAGCAGGTTGGCCGGCTTGATGTCGCAGTGGATGACCCCACCGGGGCCGTCCCCGAGGTCGTGCTCGGTGGAGTTCAGGTAGTCGATCCCCTTGGCCGCCCCGTCCGCGTACTTGAGCAGCTCGCGGGCCGGGATGCCGCCCTTGGTCCGCACCTCCTCCAGCCGCTGGGCGAGGCTCTTCTGGCCGAGGCCCATCGCGATGACCAACTCCTTCGGCCCCAACAGGCGGATGCTGATCGAGTCCTCGCCGGTGTCGGAGAGAACGTTGCCGTCGGGGTCGCGCAGCCAGATCGCCTGGACCGGGCAGAGGTTGGGGTGCTGGAGCCGCTTGACCAGCCGGATGGACCGAAACTCCTTCAGCCCGGACTTGCTGTCCATGCTGATGAACTTCAGCGCGCACGGGACTCCACCGGGTCCGCCGGCGCGCCACACCTCGCCGTAGCTGCCGGCCCCGAGGAAGGCTTCGAGCCGATACCCCGGGATGGGCTGGTCCCCGACCTGGTAACGCACGGCGTCCTCCGCTGCCGGCCGGTCCGGTTGTCCGATTCCGAATAGCGCCACCTTACCTCCGCGCCGGGGCGGTGGCAACCGACCGGCCGGGGAAGTCCGGCCGCCGACTCATCGGGTGTACGGTTGGGCGGTGACCAGCCCCGGCACGGCGCGATAGTGCTTGAGGTTAAACGTGAACAGGGTGGCGGACCGGCCGACCGCACACGCCGCGATCAGGGCGTCCAACAGTCCCAGCCCGTGGGTCAGGTGGTAGGCGGCGAAGTCGGCCAGGGCGCGGGAGCAATCCGCCTCGGTCGGCCAGGCGACCTGAAACGGGGCGACCAGCTTCAACGCCTGCCGCACCTCCTGGCCGTTCCGGGCGTCCTGGATCAACTCCATGACCACGAACCCCGGGACGGCCGGGAGGTCCGTCAGGCCGGCGAACCAGGCGAGCGCGGGCGGGTGGCCGCGCTGGACGTCGATCAGGACGTCGGTGTCCACCAGGTTCATCGGTCGCGCCGCCCTGCCCGCTCCCGCAAGGCCCGGGCGTGGGCGTCCGGATCAGTGATGTCGGCCCGGGTGCCGACGAGCCCCTCGCGGCGCCAGTAGATCAGCAGTTCATCCCCGGTCCGGGGGGCCGGGGACCGCCCGGCTGCGAGGAGTCGGAGGATGTACTCGGGTAGGGCGAGTCCGCGCTGGGCGGCCTCCGCGGCGAGCACGGACTCCAGGTCGGGCGGCAGGTCCAGGACGACGCTCATGGGAAGCCCTCGCATCCTGGGCATTATACCTGGGCGCCGGTCGGTTGCGTCCGGGGGGGTGGGGCTGTATAAGACTTACTGCCGAGCGCTTACCCCCGAGGCCCGATGAGCACGCCGCCGGTCTACTGGCACCAGGGGATGTTCCTGCGGCCGCACCACTTCCAGGCGGCCG
>DASSAT010000003.1:0-3951 GCA_035699305.1 Fimbriiglobus sp.
CCCCCCCCCCCCCCCCCCCCCCCCCCCCCCCCACGCCTCACGAGTCGAGGGCGATGTCACTGACCGGGTGACGCCTTCTACCCCCCACCCCGGCCCTCCCCCCCAAGGGGGGAGGGAGGAAGAGGTCGGAGCAATCTTTGCAGCGCCGTCATCCCCAGCTCGGCCACCTGCGTCGGGTTCGACCGCCACAGCACCGGGTTCATCAGCTCCAACGACACGTACCCTGGATACCCGATCTGCCGCAGCCGGCTTACAACCGGACCGAGCCGGAAGTCCCCCTCGCCGGGGTACACCCGGTCGGCGTCGGTCATCAGCTCGCGCGGCACCCCGGCCACGTCGCACACCTGCACGTGGGCCAGGTTCCGAGCTGTCAGTCGGTCCAGGTCCTCCGGCTTGCTCGGCCCCTTGTAGTAATGGAACACGTCCAGGCACACACCGACGTTCGGCTCGCGGCACGCCTCGACCAGCGACACCGCCGTGTCCAGGCACGCGCAGAACGTGTCCGACCCGCGGAACTCCAGCGCCAGCGTCACCCCGAACCCGGCCGCCCACTGCGCCGCCTGGGCCAGCGATACCACCGCCCGTTGCAGCGCGGCCGGGTCGGCGGCCTGCGCGAAGTCGGCGACGAGGACCAGCGTCGGGACGCCGAGCCGCTGGCACAGGTCCAGCCGTCGCTTGAAGTGGTCGAAGTGGGCCTTGCGCGGCTCACCCTGCGAGAGCAACAGGCCGCCCTGGTACGACGCCGCGGCGAGCTCGACGTTGCGGTCGGTCAGCAACTTCGCGGTGTCGTCGGCGGAGGACTTTTCCAGGTGGGTTTCGAGCTTAGTCAGCCAGACCTCGACGGCAGGGCAGCCGGCGGCGGCATAGGCGGTCAGGTCGTCGGCGAACGAACCCGGCAGGGTGGTCGCCTGGCTGATGCAGGGCTTCATCAATCGCCGCCGGAGTTACCGCGGATGACGACCAGGTAAATCCACCCAAGAATGGCGAGGAGCTGCAACCCGGCCCCGACCGCCAGCCAGATCAGGACCCGACTCCGCTTCTCGCTCGGTTGCCGTCGGGGGGGTGGGGCGCCGTCGAGTACGTCCGGGAACCCGGAGGGCGCGTCGGCCAGCCAGTCGCCGTAGGGCATCGGGGTGTACGGCGTGGCGGCCGCGTCGCCCTGGTACGGCACGGCCACCCACCCGCCGGACGACTCCTGCGCCGCCGGCTCCTCGACCGCGGTAACGTTCGTTCCCGTTCCGCTGGAGAGGCCCGACGGCCCGGGTCCGCGGACGATGCCCAGGGGCACGTCCGACCCGGGCGTGTGGCCGGAGTCCGGCGTGGCCAGCGGTGTCGGGACCATCATCCCGGGTGGGATAGCGATGCGACCGAGCCGGTCGGCCACGGCCGCGGCGGTCGGCCGCGCGGCGGGGTCGGCCGCGGTCATCTCGCGGACCAACTCCGTCAGCTCGGCCGGCAGGTCGGGCCGCTGGGCCTCCAGCGTCGGGCCACCGGCGGTCGGCATATTGCCGGTGAGCAGGTAATGCAGCGTCGCCGCGAGCGCGGCCACATCCGCCGCCGGGGTTGGTTCGCTCCCGGACCGCGGGACCAGCCCCAGTTCAAAGAGCTTGACCGTCGCCGTCGGGAGCGGACGGTAGCGCGGAGAGCCATCCGGCCGAGGTATTGCCAAGAGCGTCAGCGGGCCGACGAAGATAACCTCCGGCCGGACCCCGCCGTGGGCCAGCCCGCGGGCGTGGGTGGCCTGGAGGGCCAGCGCCGCCTGCCGGGCGTAGCTCGCCGCCAGCGTCGTCGGCATCGGGCCGATGTCGGCGACCAGCGCGCGCAGGTCGGCCGCGTCGAACGGTTCCAGGGTGGCATACGGCTCGTCGCGGTAGACGCCGGCGTCGAGCAGGTTCGCCAGGTGCAGGTGGACCACCGGGCAGGCGGCCTGCGCCCGCTGGACGTAGGCCGACAGGTTGTCTGAAGCCTCGACCCACTCCGGGCGAATGCGGCGGAGCACCACCGGCGTCCGTAGCGACGGGTGCAGCGCCCGGTACGCCGTCCCGCCGGGGCACGGCCCGAGTTCGCCGACCACGGGGTAGCCAGCGAAGGTCAACTCGTCCACCCGGCCGGCGCGGATCAAGTCCGCCTGGTAGTCCGTCAATACGCCGCGGTCGCGGAGCAGATCGCAGACGGCGGCGAGGTTTTCCTGCGGAACATCCGGTTGTCGGATCAGGTCGTCCACCTGATCCGGGAGGATGAGCCGGCTGGCGCGCGCCTGATCGAGGAAGGACGTGACCGAGTCGGAGGGCATGAACGGTTGTCTCGCGCGGGGCGGAAAACCGATGGAATTCTAGTCCCCCGACGGCGTGCCGGCCAAGACCGGCCCGCCACCGAACCCGCGGCTACTTCTTCCGCCGGGACGTCATGGTCATAAACGGCACCCACTTGCCGTCCTCGCCCAGCATGGACGAGGTCAATACCTTGTGGTCCCTGTCCTTGATCTCGATCACGTCCCGCATCTTGACCAGCTTGCCGGTGACCATGTGCGGCCCCTCGGTGTTCAGCGTCAGCACGTTGCCGTCCACCGTCCCCTCGTACTGGAAGAGGAGGTCGCACATCGAGCACACCCAGGTGCCGACGTACTTCTTCTTCTTGGCGTCATACCCGATCGTCATGACGCCGACTACCGGAGTGCCCATCATGTCGCTGGTCATCTCCGCCATGCTCCAGAACCCGCCGAGCGTGCGGACGGACTCGGTCCCCTTGAACCGCATCGGCGGCGCGCCCGGCCCCATCACCGCCTCGCTCTCGGTCTCCCACTCCCCTCCGAGTTGCTTGAGCCAGGCGTGCTCCTTCTGGGGTGCCGGCATCTTCGGGGTCTCCTGCGCCCGCGCCGCTCCACCAACCAGCATCGCCACCATCACCAGACTCATGATCGTCTTCATGAATCGCACCTCGATACGGGAAGGGGAACCGACCGGTGGCCCGACCCGATGCCACCGGGGACACACGATCGCACACCGGGCCGCGTCGGCCAAGGTCGGTAGCGATCGGCCCTCACCCGGGTTGTATCGACACCTGTTCACGTCGCGGTTGACTGGATTCGAACCGATCAGGTCATTTCCGGCCGACGGACTAACCGCCCTCGACCCGCGCCGGCTCGCCGTCCATCCGCGACTGCGGGACGAACCCGCGGCTCCGCCACAGATACCAGGCGGCGATGCTGCGGTACGGCCGCCACGGCTGAGCCAGTTGTTCCATCTCGGCCGGCTTCGGCAGGTCGGCCGTCCCGAACAGGTCGCGGACGCCGGCGCGGACCGCGAAGTCGCCGACCGGCCAGACGTCGAGACGCGAAAGGGAAAAGATCAGCAGCATGTCCACGGTCCACGGCCCGACGCCATGCAGCGGCAGCAGAAGCGCCCGTGCCGCGAGATCGTCGGCCGCGGCGAGGTCGTCGGCAAACCGGCGGCTACGAGCGAACTGCTCGGCGACGCCGCGGATGGATTTTGCCTTGCCGCCGGAGATGCCGCACGCCTTCAGGTCGGCGTCGGTCAGGTTCAGCAGCCGCCGCGGGGTGACGGTCCCCTTGAGGCGAGCCTCCAGCCGACCCTTGATCGCCCTCGCGGCCGCGGTCGAGATGAATTGCGAGATCAGCGACCCGACCAGCACCCGGAACACGTCCGGGTTCGGCGTGAGGGTACACGGGCCGACCTTGGTGATGACCGCGGCGAAGACCGGCGACGCGGCCGACAGGTGGGCCTCGGCGGCCCGCAGGTGCCGGCAGTACGGGCGTAGGGATGTGGACATGCGGACATAATATACCCCCGGGACCGCGGGCGGTAGGTCAGCCTCACCCGGTCGGGCCGCACCCGCCGCGGAGCCGTCGGCCGATCGCCCGGAACTGAAGCGCCAACAGCACCAGCACGACCACGCCGAACACCGCCCCGACCGCCAGCACCTTGCCCGACG
>DASSAT010000004.1:0-4039 GCA_035699305.1 Fimbriiglobus sp.
TCAGCCCGAAGGGCTGGGAGTTCTCAGCCCAGGGCGCAGCCCTGGGACCGCGGACGCAGGTTCGGAGCCCTGAAAGGGCGCGACAGCGACCACGTAGCCGTGTGTCGCCCTTTCAGGGCTCCGGGGGTGGTTGGCCCGCTCCCCAGGGCTGCGCCCTGGGCTGAGAACTCCCAGCCCTTCGGGCTGAAGGCGGGCCGTCACATCACCACCATTTCGACCGAGCACCCGGCGGGGAGAGGGGAGAAAGACAGGGAATCAAGGCAACCCGGTATCGGACAGCAGCGTGGGATGGTCTCGCGCTCCTGCCTTATCGCTCGTCGCTTCGTCCCGACGCAGCCGTCGGAGCGGCCCCAGGATGACCAGCAGCATCAGCCCCGTCATCACCGCCGCCCCGACGAATAGGAACCGTGGCAGGTGCCGCTGGTCGTAGTCCGGGGCCGGCGCCTGCCCGGCCGGGACCAGGTCGTAGTGCGCCACCCCGCCGACGGTGTAGCGCGACACCGCCACCCGCTGGCCCTCCTCGACCCCCTTGGCCACCTCCAGCACCTCCGTGGCCCCGTGGCCGTCGAACACCCGCTTGGCCACCTGCTTGAGCGTCAGCGAACCGGTCGTCCGCGGCGGCTGGCCCCCGGAGACGACCGTCCCGTCGCCCCGCCGCAACTCGAAGTGGACCGGCCGGCCGCGGTTGAGCGTCAGCGCCGTCAGTTCCCCCTCGCCGAGCGACTGGCGGTCGGCCACCGCCGGGGCCAGCCCGGTCCGCTGAGCGGCGAACACCACCAGGAAGAACAGCACCGACGCCGCGATCGCCCCGGTGATGTTGACGAAGTTGCTGGTGGCGATCATGTCCCCCTTGCTCGCCTTCGGCGCCTTGTGCTGGAGCAGGGTGAACAGCGGCACCGTGTAGAACCCGGTGCAGAACCCGATCGCCACGATACACCAGACAAGCTTCGGCACGTCGTCGATGAAGTACGCCCCGGCCAGGCAGCCGGCGATCATCCCCAGCGCGCCCGGCGGCACTAGCCGCAATTCGACCCGCCGGCCGGAGAGCCACCCGGCCAACGGACTGCCCAGGCCGATCCCCAGCGCCACCGCGCCGACGACGGCGCTGGTCTTGAGCTCGTCCCACCGCGGGTTCCGCGTCTCGCCGAGCATGTACACCGCCGCCCGCATGAACGCCACCACGAACGTGAAGTACGCGATCCCGACCACCGCCAGCCGCAGCGCCCGGGTCGAGATCAGCGTCCGCAGGTTCTCGACCAGCGGCCCGTAGATGTACGGCGGGAACGGCCGCCGCGGGTTCGCCGCCGGCACCCGACGGATCACCAGGCTCGCCAGCGCCCCGAGGATTGCCAGCGCGAACAGGATCGCCCCGACCACCCACTCGCGGCCGAGGAACAAGTACGACAGCACCCCGCCGCAGACGGTCCCGAGGATCACCGCCAGGAACGACAGCGACTCCAAGATGCCGTTCCCCTTGGAGAGCTGGTGGGCCGGCAGGATTTCCGGCATGATCCCGTACTTGGCCGGGACGAAGAACGCCGAGTGGGTGCCCATCAGGAACACCGTCGCCAGCACCACCCACGGGCCGACCTCCGGCCACGGGCCGCGGCCCATCCAGAACCCGAGGAACGCGACCGCAGTGATCGCCACCTCCGCCACCTTCCACGTCACTAGCGCGTCGCGCTTGGAGTGCCGGTCGGCGAGGTAGCCGGCGACGGTGCAGAAGATGGCCCACGGGGCATAGAACAGGATCGGCATCAGCGAGATGGCGTCCCGCTCGGTCAGGGTGTAGGTGTTGATGGCGTAGAACATCGCCGCCGCGTGGATGGCCTGGTCGTTGAACGCGGCCAGGAACTGGGCGACGAGCAGCCCGCCGAACGTCCGCGAGGTCAGCCCGCCGGCCTCCGGCGGCAGGTGCGGGGCGTCCTTCGGGGTCGGGGAGGCGGCGACGAGCGGCGCGGCCGGGTCGAGGGCGGGCGGGAGCGGGTCCGTCATGGTCGGTCGGGTCGCCGGGGGAGGGTCCGTGCGGGACCGGAGTAGTGTAGGGCGCCGGGCCGGTGCCGGCGGCCGGACGGTGAACTCTCCGATCCGGTTCGACTCTCATCGAATCTTCCCTGTAGGGAATCGCCGTCCGCTGGAACTATGGGGTGACGACGCCGAGGCAGTCACATGAGCCGCCCCCGACTCGAAGCCGTCCTCCGCCACGCCGCGGGCCTGGTCGCTCGCCCTGAGGCGCCGGACGCGGACCTACTCCGCCGGTTCGTCGAAGGCCGCGACGAGAACGCCTTCGCCGCCCTCGTCGCCCGGCACGGGCCGATGGTCTGGGCCGTCTGCCGCAACCTGCTGCCGCACGACCCCGACGCCGAGGACGCCTTCCAGGCCACGTTCCTGGCGCTGGTCCGTGGGGCGGGCAAGGTCCGCGCCGCCGACCGGCTGGCCGGGTGGCTGCACGGCGTCGCGGTGCGGGTCGCGCTGAAGGCCCGCCGCTCGGCCGCCCACCGCCGCAAGCGCGAGCGGGCCGCCGCCGAGGTCGAGGCCGACCGGCCGGTCCCCGACGCCGCCTGGGACGAACTGCTGGCCGCCGTTCACGACGAGGTGCAGGCGCTGCCGGAGGCGCTGCGGTCGGCGTTCGTGCTGTGCGGGCTGGAAGGGGTCCGCCAGCACGACGCGGCGGCGCGGCTCGGCTGCACCCCCGGCACCCTGACCACCCGGCTCACCCGCGCCCGGCAGCGGCTGCTCGCCGGGCTGGCGCGCCGCGGCATCGCACCCGCAGCCGCAGCCGGCGCCGTAGGCGTTGCCGCCACCACCGGGGCCGCGGTCCCGGCCGTCCTCACCGTTCGGGCCGTGGCCCTCGTCCGGGCCGTCGGCCCGATTTCCCCGACCGTTGTTTACCTCGCCCAGGGAGTGATCGACATGAGCGCGCGCTCGAAGTGGCTGGCCGCGGCCCTGCTAACGGCCGTCGGGCTGTCGGCGACCGTCGGCACCGTCGTCGTCTCGCAGGCCCCCGGCCAGCCCCCGCCCCGGGGCGGTCCCCCCGGCGACCGACCGCCCGCGGAGGCGGGTCCGCGCGGCCGACCGCCGGCGGAGGCGCCGCGCGGCGGCCGGGGCGGCGGGTTCGGCGGCGTTGCCTTCGGGGCCATGCCGCGACAGGGCTGGGAGTACAAGGTGATCCACGATTCACTCAACCGAGACAACGCCGAAGCCGACTTGAACAAGCTCGGCGCGGACGGCTGGGAGCTGTGCGCCACCGGCGAGCGCGGTGCCCTGATTTTCAAGCGGCCGACACGAGGCGGCGGGATCGGCGGCCCACGGGGAGGCGGCGGCGGATTCGGAGGCCCCGGAAACCTACCCCCCGGCGCGGATGCGCCACGCCCCGTCCGCCGGGGCGCGGGCCCGGAAAACATGTTCAACCCGCGGGGCGAACCAGGTGATCGGTCGGGCGGCGGGTCCGGCTGGATCGGCCGTAGCATCGCCCGCGGCCCGGTGCCGGGGTCGGAGGTGCAGGTTCTCCAACTGCGGAACGCGCACGCGGAGGAGCTGGCGCGGCTGATGAAGGAGGTGTTCGCCAACAGCCAGACCCGGGTGACGGTCAGTGCCGACGCCCGGTCGAACTCGCTGATCGTGAACGCCGACCCGGACACACTCAAGGCGGTCCAGGCGCTGGTCGAACGGCTCGACGGGCCGGGGCCGAAGAAGCAGTGATGAACCCGGCGGGCCGGTCACTGATGCCACCGGCCCGCCCCCGCCCTCCGGGCCTACGCCTCCCGCTTCTCGCGTAACTTCGACAGCAAGGTCTCGGCGTCCCAGTCGGGCAAGAACTGATGGCGCTCCCGCGTGTAGTCGAGCGGGCTGGACTCGTATTGCTGAAGGAAGCGGACCGCGTTCACCCAACCCAGTGCCTTGACCAGCGCCTCGAAGCCCTGACGGCGCAGCTCGGCGGGGTTCAACAGGTGGGTGCTCATGAGAGTATCTCCCGCGTGCACGGCTACTCCTCTTCCTTCTTCTCCTTCGCCGGCGGGACGTACAGCTCCGGCACGCC
>DASSAT010000005.1:0-3640 GCA_035699305.1 Fimbriiglobus sp.
GGACAATCAGTGATGTCCCTGACCCGGGAAGCAAGAGCGGCCGGGACGGCCGCGGTCCCAGGGAAGATCGCCATGTCACCTGCCGCTTCCCATCATCCGCGCGGTTGGCACTCGCGGGGCTACCTGCCGCACTTCGAGGCCGGCCACGAGTTGCCGCAATCCGTGACGTTCCGGCTGGCCGACTCGCTGCCGGCCGCCGTGGTCCACAGGTGGCTCGATGAATTGGCCCACCGCCCGCCGCGGGAACAGGATACCGAACTCCGCAAGCGAGCCGAGGCGTTCCTCGACACCGGCTACGGGGCGTGCCACCTCCGGGACGAGCGGGTCGGCGCACTGGTCGAGACTGCCTTGTTGTTCTTTGACGCGCAGCGGTATCACCTCCACGCCTGGGTGGTGATGCCGAATCACGTCCATACGTTGTTCACGCCGACTTCCGGCCACGGCCTGTCGGACATCGTCGGCTCCTGGAAGTCGTTCACGGCCAAGCAGGCGAACAAGCTCCTCGGCCGGTCCGGGCAGTTCTGGCGGGAAGACTACTTCGACCGGTTCATCCGGGACGAGGAGCATTTCGCCGGCGCGTCCGAATACATCGAGATAAACCCGGTCAAGGCGGGGCTGTGCGTGCAATCCGAGGACTGGCCGTTCGGGAGTGCGAGGCGGCGGTAGCCCCTGGGACCGCGGCCGTCCCGGCCGCTTTTGCTTCACGGGTCAGGGCGCTTGGGTGTCGCCGAAGGCCCCCGACCGTGGTAGCAAGAGCGGCCGGGACGGCCGCGGTCCCGGGGGAAGCAAGAGCGGCCGGGACGGCCGCGGTCCCAGGCTCTTCCAACCAGTCCCTTGTTCCGCACGCCCCGCCGGCTTAGAATCGCCGCCGTCGTCCCACTCCCTCCGTCCGAGGGCCATGCGTCATGAACGACTCCCAGGGCACCCCCCGGGGCGGCGGCCTCTCCCGCCGCGGCTTCCTCACCGGCACCGGCGCCGCCGCGGCCGCCGCCGCCGGCCTCGCCCCCCCGCCGGTCGCCGGCCACCAAGACCCGGCCGCCGCCTCCGCGTTCGGGCCGGCACCCGTCCGCCTCGAACTCAGCGTCAACGGCAAGAAGCTCACCACCACCGTCGAGCCGCGCGTCACCCTGCTCGACGCCCTGCGCGACTACCTCGACGTGACCGGCTGCAAGCGCGTCTGCGACCGCGGCACCTGCGGCGCCTGCACCGTCCTGCTCGACGGCAAGACCGTCTACTCGTGCAGCCTGCTCGCCCTGGAGGCCCGCGGGAAAGAGATCAAGACCGCGGAATCCCTCGGCGGCGACCAGCTCGACGCCGTCCCGAAGGCGTTCGCCGACTGCGACGCCCAGCAGTGCGGGTTCTGCACCCCGGGGTTCGTCGTCTCCCTGCGGGCCGCACTCGACACGAACCCCAACGCCACCCCGGCCGAACTCGAACACGCGACGGCGGGCAACATCTGCCGGTGCGGCACCTACGAGCAGATGCGCCACGCCATCACCCAACTCACCAAGAAGGGGGGCTGAGCCATGGCAGAGGGATGGCCCAAACAGCGCCGCCTGCTCGGCACCAGGGTCAAGCGGATCGACGGCCCCGACAAGGCCACCGGTCACGCCAAGTACAGCTTCGACATCAACCGCCCGGGGATGCTTTACGGCAAGATCCTCCGCTCCCCGCACGCCCACGCCAAGATCACGAGCATCGACACCTCCGCCGCCCGCAAGGCGCCCGGCGTCAAGGCGGTCGCGGTCGCCATCCCCGGCGTCGCCCGGGACGGCACCGTCGCCGCGGTGGACGCCGCCGCCGGCACGCTAGTCGTCACCGTACCGATCGGCCGCAAGAAGGAGGAGAAGCACACCGTCCGGGTGACGCCGGCCGTCACCATCCTGAAAGCCAACAAGCCGGTCAAGCTCGCCGACCTGAAGCCCGGCGACGCGGTGTCCGTCGAGGACGAAACGGGCGCCGTCGGCCACGAGCTGTTCTTCGCCGGCGAGGAGATCGTCGCCGTCGCCGCCGACACCGAGGAGCACGCCCGCGACGCCCTGCGGCTCATCAAGGTCGGGTACGAGGTGCTCGACCACGTCATGTCCGAGGAGGAGGTGCTCAAGGACCCCGAGAAGAAGACCACCTCCCAGGCGGGCGGGAACCTCCGCCCCGGGCAGGAGGCGACCAAGGGGGACGTGGCCAAGGGGTTCGCCGCCGCCGAGGCCAGCGTCGTCGGAACCTACGGCGTGCCGGTCATCTCGCACCAGTGCCTGGAGTCGCACGGGCTGGTGGCCGAGTGGGACAAGGACGGCGGGCTGACCGTCTGGGCCAGCACCCAGGCCACGGTCGCCACCGCCGGCTCGCTGGCCGGCCGGTTCCAGGTGCCGCCGACCAAGGTGAACTGCATCACCCACTACATGGGCGGCGGGTTCGGCAGCAAGTTCGGCCCGGACGTGCAGGGGGTCGTCGCGGCGGACCTCGCCCGCCGGGCGGGCGCCGCGGTCAAGCTCATGCTCGAGCGCGACGAGGAGGTGACGACCGCCGGCAACCGGCCCAGCGCCTACGGCACCATCAAGATCGCCGGCAACAAGGACGGCTCCCTGACCGCGTTCGCGGTGGACTGCCACGGCACCCCCGGGTACGCCGGCGGCGCCACCGTCAACCTGAACCTGCTCCCCTATGTCTACCTCGACTCGGTGCCGAACTACGCCCGCAAGCACTCGGTCGCCTACATCAACGCCGGCCGGGCCAGGGCCATGCGCGCCCCCGGCCACCCGCAGAACTGCGTCCTGACCGAGTTCGCGGTGGACGACCTCGCCGCCAAGCTCGGCATCGACCCGCTGGTCATCCGCCGCAAAAACCTGCCGCCCAACGACGACGCGGTCAAGGCCAAGGACCCCATCGCCTGGAACGGCCGGCGCAACGACATCTACAACCAGGAACTGGACATCGCCATCAAGCTCGCCGGGTGGAAGGAGAAGTGGCACCCGCCGGGCCAGGGGCCGGCCAAGGGGCCGGTCAAGCACGGCCTGGGCATGGCGATCCACACCTGGGGCGGGTTCGCGGCCGGCGGCCGTGACCCGAACGAGTGTACCGTCATCATCAGCCGCGACGGTACCGTCACCGCCGAGTCCTCCACCCAGGACCTCGGCACCGCCCAGCGGACGGTGACGGCTATCGTCGTCGCGGAAATCCTCGGGCTGGAGCCGACCGGGCTGGTCATCAAGATCGGCGAGAGCCGGTACGGCAACTCGTCCGGCTCCGGCGGCAGCACCACCTGCCCGTCGCAGGCGCCGGCGGCGCTGCGGGCGGCGCAGTTGGCGCGGGACGACCTGTTCGCCAAGATCGCCCCCCGGCTCGGTGCCGACCCGAAGGACCTGTCTATTCAGCAGGGCAAGGTGGTCGGCAAGGACGGCAAGAGCTGGGCGTGGAAGGAGGCGTGCGCCCGGCTCGGGATGGAGCAGGCCAAGGGCGAGGGCAAGTGGAGCCAGGGCATCTCCAACCAGCCGGGCAACGAGAACATCTCCAGCGGCCAGGTCGGCGGCGTCCAGATCGCCGAGGTGCTGGTGGACACGGAGACCGGCGTCGTCCGCGCCACGCACATGGTCGCGGTCCAGGACTGCGGGCTGGTCGTCAACAAGCAGGGCTGCGAGTCCCA
>DASSAT010000006.1:0-3713 GCA_035699305.1 Fimbriiglobus sp.
GGGGGAGGGAGGAAGAGGTCGGCGCGTCCAAAGCGACGCTTGACCCACCCTACGGGGTTCGGGGTCGGTTAGCATTCAAGTGGGGTGCCGCATGAGCACGGCCGAATCCTTTCTGACCCCGCAGTTCCACTCGCCCGCCGCGGCGGCCGATGACCGGGTGGTCGCCTGCTACTCGGTGGCCGATGCGCTCATGGCGTCGGTCGGCATCGACGACCTGACCGACGGGATGTACGAGGGGGACGCGAGCCGGCCCTACGAGGCCGCGCAGGCCCGGCAGGCGGAGGTACTGCTCGACCGGGCGGCGGTCCGCTCGGGTACGCGACTGCTGGACATCGGCTGCGGGTACGGCCGCATCTTGAAAGCCGCGGCGGCCCGGGGGGCGCGCGCGGTCGGCATCACCGTCTCGCCTGAGCAGGTCCGGCGGGGCGACCGGGCCGGGCTGGACGTGCGGCTGTTGAACTACAAGCACCTCGGCTGGGAGTGGGACGGGCGATTCGGCGCGGTGATCGCCAACGGGTCGCTGGAGCACTTCGCCCAGCCGGCCGACGCGGCCGCGGGGCGCGATGACGCCATCTACCGACACCTGTTCGCCACCGTGCATCGGCTGCTCAACCCGGCGGCAGGGGCCGGGCGGTTCGTCACGACCGCGATCCACTTCCGCGACCGGCCGGACCCGCGCGACCTGCTGCGGCCTCCGTCGGACTTCCCGCGCGGCTCGCCGGCATTTCACTGGGCGCGGCTGGCCCGGTCTTACGGCGGCTGGTATCCGGTCCGCGGCCAACTGGAGGCGTGCGCCGGCGGTCTGTTCCGGCTGGTCGAGGAGGAGGACGGGACGAAGGACTACCGACTCACGTCGGAGGCGTGGCTGGCGGCCGTGCGCGGTCGGCTGGGGGTGGGGCGGTTGCTGGGGGCGGTGCCGGTGTTCGTCCGCCGCCCGGTCCATGTGGTGCGGATGCTGCGGTGCGTGCTCGGCAGCGAGTCGTGGAACTGGCAGTTCCGCGGCGGCCGCCCGCCGACGGTGCTGCTGCGGCAGACGTGGCAGCGGGTGGGGTAGGAGTTAGCGGTCACGCCTTCCAGAACCGCACCAGCTCGCCGCGGAAGAAGTGCCACAACCCGCGCGCCGCCAGCAGGCTCTTGCGGGCCTTCGCCCGCCGGCCGCGGAGCAGCCGACAGCCGGCCTCGAACAGCTTGATCCCGATCTGCACCGGCGTGTCGATCGTCACCAGCGCCTTGTACGTTACCAGCGCTAGCCGACCCACCCCCGCCTTGCGGAAGTAGTGGACGTAGCCGATCGCCACGTTCGGCGCGGCGAAGCCGACGTTCGCCCGGCTCGACACCCGGCCGTAGTGCAACACCTCCACCCGGCTGAAGTACACCACCTGGTGCCGCCGGCCGACCTGCGCCGACAGGTCCAGGTCTTCGCCGCCGAAGTGGTAGCGCTCGTCCCACCGGCCACTCTGCTCGAACACCTCCCGCGGCAGGAACACCGCCGCCCCCATCAGCGCCTCGACCGCCCGCACCCCGTCCGGCTCGAACGTATCCCGCCGATAGCGGTAGTACGCCCCACGGAAGAGCCGCGTCCAACGCAAGAGCGCGATCCGGTGGAACAGCGCCGCCAGCGTCGGCCGGGTGCGGTAGGCGATCTGCGGGTTGCCGTCCGCCCCGCGCAGCTTCGGGCCGACCATCCCGACGCCGGGGTTGCGGTCGGCGAACGTCACGAACTCGGCGAGCGTGTTCGGCCGCAGTTCGGTGTCGTTGTTCAGGAAGAACAGGTAGCGCCCGCTGGCGAGCTTCGCCGCCTGGTTGTTGCCGCGGCTGAAGCCCCGGTTCTCGCCGTTGCGGACCAGCGCCGCCTGCGGGAACTCCGCGGCGACCATGTCCGCCGCCCCGTCGGTGGAGGCGTTGTCCACCACCACCACCTCGAAGCTCACCCCCTGCGGCCGGGCGTACAGGGACGCCAGGCACTTGCGGAGCAGCTCGCGGCAGTTCCAGTTGACGATGCAGACGGAGACGTCCGGGCGGTCGTGGCGCGGCAACTCGTCGGCGGCGCGCGGTCCGGCGGCGGGTGCGTCCTGCAAGAAGCGCATGGGCGGATCCCCGGGCCGGCGTCCGTGCGGCCGGCGTTTCGCAGCTTGCCTACTTACCAGTTCCGGCAAATGGGTGTCAACCCAGATGAAGAGAGTGGGTGAGGGGGTGAGGGCGTGAGGGGGTGAAAACACCCGGTCTTCTCACCCCCTCACGCCCTCACCCCCTCACCCCCTCTCTTCACTGAGGCACTTCGATCTCGAAGTGAAACACATTCTCCCGCCCGGCCACGACCTCGCGGTCGAGGCCGGCCCGGTCCGGTCGCCGCAGCGCCGCCGGGAACCGCGGGCCGTGCGCGTCGTCGGCCGACCAGCCGGGCGCCTCGGCGATCGCCACTCGATACCAGCCGGCCGCCACCCGCGCGGAGCCGTCCGCCGACAGGTAGTACCAGCCGTCCGGGCCGACGGTCGCGTGGACCGACTCGCCGGCGTTGCCCTTCTCGCGGTCCGGGGCGAAGACGATCAACCCACCGGCCAGCGGCCGGCCCTGGAACGTCACCGCCCCCTTGACCGTCGCTGTCGCCGGCTCGGACTTGCCACAGCCGACCGCCAGGATCATCGCCGCGGCGAGGAGTCGTGACCCGGATCGTCGCATGCGGTCCCTACCTCCGCGGATCGTCACAACCCTCACAATCGGCCGGGAATCGTGTGGATATTGAGCCTGTTCGTTCGGATTGACGCGACCTGTGGGTTCGGGTAGAACCTGCCCGCCACACAGCCGGGCGAACATCGGACGTGCGCCCGGAGCCTAATCGCCCGGCGCTCTTCTCCCGGCCGTCGGGGCGGGGACGGAGCGCGTGGTGAGGGGACGGCGGCGGGGAACCCGGAACAGTACCCGACGCCGGCGGAACAGAGCACAGGAGGCTGACCGTGAAGCGTGCGATGGTCTACCTGGCGGTGGTCGGGGGAGCGGTACTCGGCGACGGGGCGGCCCGCGCCCAGGCCGCCGGCGGCGCCCCGGCGGCCGCACCGAAGGCGAGCGGCGGCAAGGTGGCGGTGTTCAACGTCGCCAAGGTGATGAAGGACTACCAGCGGTGGCAGTACTACGCCAGCCTGATGAACCAGAAGCGGACCGCCGCCGCCGGCGAACTCGGCAAACTCCGCGCCGAGATCACCAAGCTCCAGGAGGACATCCAGAAGGAGCCGATCAAGACCAAGCAGGAGCCGATGGCCCAGGCGCTGCTCGCCAGGCAGCGCGAGTTCGAGGACAAGCAGCGGCAGGTCCAGCAGCAACTCGACTCCGAGTCCGCTGGATACCTGCGGAACCTGTTCACCGAGATCCAGCGGGCGGTGGTGGCGATCGTCGAGCAGAACGGGTTCGACGTGGTCTTCGCCTACCCGGACGCCATCACCAAGGAGGAGATGGAGTCGCCGCTGTACTACGACCTGAAGATGCGGCCGCAGGCGGCGATGCCGTTCTACGTCTCGCCGACGGCCGACATGACCAACGTCCTGATCGAGACGCTCAACAAGAACTTCCCGCCGCCGAAGGACCCGATCCAGCCGGCCGGGGGCGCCGCGCCGCACGCGCCGACCCCGCCGGCCGGTGCCCCGGGCACGCCGCCCAAGCCGGGCGGGATGTAATGTAGTCCGCTCGCTCCGCGAGCGGATTCCGAAGACCGCTCGCGG
>DASSAT010000007.1:0-19863 GCA_035699305.1 Fimbriiglobus sp.
CACCCTTACCCTCCCCCCCAAGGGGGGAGGGGACAAGAAGCTCGGCAGGAGCCTCGCCCTCCCAAGAGCAAGCTCGGAGATAATCCTCGTGACCCGCATCCGCGTCATCTTGCTCGCCGGCCTGTGCGTCGGCCTGGCCCCGCTCGCCGCCCAGGAGAAGAGCGTCAAGCCGGGGATCAACGACCCGTTCAAGGACCCCGACGTCAAGGAGTTCCAGGGCAAGTTCGAGGTCGAGAGCCGCGAGGTCTACGCCAAGCGGACGGCGATCCTCAAGCACTGTATGCTCAAGCCGGGGATGGCCGTGGCCGACGTCGGCGCCGGGACCGGGCTGTTCACCCGGCTCTTTGCCGCCGAGGTCGGCAACAAGGGCAAGGTCTACGCGGTGGACATCGCCAAGAACTTCCTCAACTACATCGACAAGACGGCCAAGAAGCAGAAGCTCGCCAACGTCGAGACGGTGCTGTGTACGGCGACGTCCACCGAACTGAAGCCGAACTCGGTGGACCTGGTCTACGTCTGCGACACCTACCACCACTTCGAGTTCCCGTCGCGGACGCTGGCGTCGATCCACAAGGCGCTCAAGCCGGGTGGGCAGCTGATCGTCATCGACTTCGAGCGGATTCCGGGCAAGAGCCGCGAGTGGATCCTCGGCCACGTCCGGGCCGGGCAGGAGTTGGTCGAGAAGGAGATTACGCAGGCCGGGTTCAAGAAGACGGGCGAGGTGAAGGACCTGCTGGCGGAGAACTACTTCGTCCGGTTCGAGAAGGTGGAGGGCGGCTCGAAGTGATCCGCCCGGCCACCCCCGCCGACCTGCCGACCATCGCTCGGTTGATCCGGGCGCTGTCCGATTACGAGCGGCTCGCGCACGAGGTCGCCCTCGATGAGGACCGGCTCCGCGACCACCTGTTCGGCCCCCGGCCGTATTGCGAGGTGCTGATCGCCGAGAACGCCAGCACCCCGGTCGGCTACGCCCTGTTCTTTCCCGTCTACTCAACCTTCCTCACCCGGCCGGGCCTCTACCTGGAAGACCTGTTCGTGCTGCCCGAGCATCGTGGTCGCGGTCACGGCAAGGCGCTCCTGGCCGCGCTGGCGAAACTCGCCGAGGAGCGCGACTGCGGCCGGCTGGAGTGGTCGGTGCTGAACTGGAACGAGCCGTCGATCGGGTTCTATAAGTCGCTCGGCGCGGTGCCGATGGACGAGTGGTCCGTTTACCGCCTGACTGGCGCCGCCCTCACGAAACTGGCCGGGGGAACGTGAGCGTCCCGCCGTGCAGCGCCGACGCCACCAGCACCGCGTCCGCGCCGGCGTCCTCCAGACGCTTCACGTCGTCCCAATCGCGGACACCGCCGCCGGCGATGAGTTCCACGTCGGGCAACGCCGCTCGAACCTGTTTGCAGATCGCTTCCGTCCCAACCCCGTCACCCAAGCCGACTCGACTCAGATCCAAGACGATTAATGTCCGGTAGCCAAAGCGGTACACTTGGGTCGCCAACCGGAGAATATCATCCGGGCGTTCCAGTCCTAGATATCGCCAATCTCCGCACAACACCCCCTCGCGCAGGTCGATGGAATAGGCCGGCCGGAGTCGGAAGAGTTGTTCGGACGTGGCCCGCCTGAGCGGCGCCGGCCCGGCCGTCTCACTCGCTACGACCGGCCGAAGGAAGGGGCTGCGCGGGAGGTCGAGCGCATCAAAGTCGCAGCGCAGACCGACGTCCAACCACGTCTGGACACGAACTCCCACAAGTAACCGTCGGACCGATTCGGAAAGGACTCCGCTCCCGCTGATGCCGTCGAGGTCAGCCACATACAACTCGTTCGCCCGCGACGTCTGAAGTAGAACCTCGGCTACAACAAGGGGATTAGCAGAATCGGTCAATCGGCTCTTGACCTGCCGGTACTCCTCCCGCCGGCCGCCGACGGCCCGGACCACGACGCTGCCCATCACGTCGATCACCGGGATGATCCGCATCTCCCCCCCTGAATCGGTGAGGCGATCAGAGGGTGTGTGTGGCGCCTTGATCGCCTTGATCGCCTCACTGTCAATCCGGCAGCCGGGCACGGTCCGCCCGGAATACTCCCGTGTCGCTTTGACGATACCTGATCGGTTTGCTACACTAGCGATCTTCCGCCCCAGAAATCGGGTCGTGGGCGTATCTTAGTCCCTCGGAGGAAACTCGCATGCACCGGCACTGGTCGTTCCAGCCTGGCGCGGCGGGGAAGGAGGTCGCGTGGCTCTCGTAGACGTGAAGCAACTCTTGGACGCCGGGGTCCACTACGGGCACCGAGCCAGCCGGTGGAACCCCAAGATGCGGCCGTACATCTACGGCAAGCGGAACCTGATCCACATCATCGACCTGCGGGAAACCGTCCGCGGTCTGCTCCGCTCCTATCGTTACCTGTCGCAGGTCGTCTCCCGCGGCCAACTCGTGCTGTACGTCGGCACCAAGCGGCAGGCCAAGGAGATCGTCGAGCGCGAGGCGTGCCGGGCCGGCATGCCCTATGTCAGCGAGCGCTGGCTGGGCGGCACCCTGACCAACTTCAAGACCATCCGCTCCCGCCTGAACCGGCTCAAGGAACTGGAAGGCATGTGGCTGCCGGCCGGCGACAATCCGGCCCGCCACGACATGCAGGCGTACATCGCCGGGATGATGACCGATGCCGGCAAGCTCGACCTGGCGCGGGCGCCCGACACCGCCCCGATCCGCAACTACTCCAAGAAGATGATCGCCACCCTCAGCCGCGAGCTGCTCAAGATTCGGCGGAACCTGCTGGGCATCCGCGACATGAACCGGCTGCCGGACGCGCTGGTGATCGTCGGCCCCAACCGCGAGCACATCGCCATCAAGGAGGCGAAGCGGATGGGCGTGACCACGGTGGCGCTGATCGACACCGACTCGGACCCGGACCCGGTTGACCTGCCGATCCCCGGCAACGACGACAGCATCCGGTCGATCGAGGTGATCCTCGGCAAGCTCTCCGACGCGGTGCTGGAGGGCCGGGCCGCGCTGCCGCCCGAGCAGCAGGCGCTGATCAAGCCGCGGACTCCGCCGTCGGGCCTGCGCCCGCAGCCGGCACCGGCCCCCGAGCCGGAGCAGGCCATGAACCCGCCCGCCGCGTCGGCTGTCGCTCCTTAAGGACTATCATCACCTTGTAGGGTGGGCCGAGTCTTCGAGGCCCACCATCTTCCGCATGGTGGGCCTCGAAGACTCGACCCACCCTACAAGCCGTTCGGAGAACCCATGAGCACGATTACCGCCGCCGCCGTCAACGAGCTTCGCAAGCGGACCGACATGCCACTGATGGAGTGCAAGAAAGCTCTCCAGGAAGTCGGCGGCGACATGGATAAGGCGATCCAGTGGCTCCGCAGCCAGAACAGCAAGATGCAGGCGAAGCGGGCCATGAACGAGACGGCCGAGGGCCGCATCGGGGTGTACACCGACCCCGCCACCGAGAATGCGGCCATCATCGAGGTGCGGTGCGAGAGCGCCCCGGTCACCAAGAGCGACCAGTTCATCGCGATGGTCAACGACCTCGCCCGAGCCGTCGCCGAGAATAACCCGGAATCGCTCGACCAGTTCCTGAGCCAGTCGATCTCGGCCGAGAAGGGGACCGTCACCGACCGGATCAACGAGGTGATCGGGCTGATCCGCGAGAACATGAAGGTCCAGCGCTTCGTCCGCCTGTATGGTGGGAAGTTCGGCCACTACATCCACCACGATGGCACCCTCGGGGTGTTGATTCAGGTGAAGGGCGAGAAGGTCCACGACGAGGTGCTACGCGACGTGGCCGCCCACATCGCCGCGCTCAACCCGCCGTACACGCGGGTGGCCGACCTTCCGGCCGACGTCGTCGCCAAGGAGAAGGAGCTGGCACTCAAGCAGCTTCAGGAGGATACGAAGAACGCCGGCAAGCCGGCCAACATCCTCGAGAAGATCGTCGAGGGGAAGATGAAGGCATGGTACGGCGAGAACGTGCTGACCGAGCAGCTGATCGCCAACCAGATGAAGTACGACAAGAAGACGGTCGGCCAGGTCCTCCAGGGGGCCGGGCTGGATGTGGTCAAGTTCGTCCGGTTCAAGGTCGGCGAGGTGGCTGTCTGACCTTAGTAGTTCCAAGTTCCAGAGTTCCAAGTTCCAAGACGGCACAACTTTGCCTGCCTTGGAACTTGGAACTCTGGAACATAATAACTGATCCGATCCCGAGGGACCGATGCCCCACACGACGAGCGCCGCGAAGCGGCTGCGCCAGACCGAGAAGCGCCGCAAGCGGAATAAGACCTGGGTCAAGCAGGTCAAGAAGCAGACCCGCGGGGTAGCCGACGCCCTCAAGGCCGGCGACGCCGCGAAGGTGAAGACCGAACTGACGGCCGCGGCCAAGCAGCTGGACAAGGCCGCCGCCAAGGGCGTGATCCACAAGAACAAAGCCGCCCGGATGAAGTCGCGGCTGGCGCGCAAGGCCAACGCCGCGGCGAAGGGCTGACCCCTGGGAGCGCGGCCGTCCCGGCCGCTCTTGCACCGCGAGGCGTGAGCCTGCGGCGCTACCGGTTACCGCCCTGACGCGCCCAGCAAGAGCGGCCGGGACGGCCGAAGGGCATGCTGAGGCCCGACAGACGGGTCAGTTTTTGAAGTACTCCACCGCGTTGCGGAAGAGCTTTAGCCCGTCCCCCTCGGCCTTCAGTCCGTGCCGGGTCCACTGCGGGTGCTGGGTCGGCAGGACGTTGCGCTCCGGGTGCGGCATCAGCCCAAGCACCCGCCCAGTCGCGTCGCAGATGCCGGCGATGTCGTCCTGCGAGCCGTTGGGGTTGTGCGGGTAGCTGGCCGGGTGGCCGTCTGGTCCGGAGTAGCGCAGCACCACCTGCCCGGTCTGGGCCAGCCCTTTAAGTATCCACTCCTTGCGGGCCACGAAGTTGCCCTCCCCGTGGGCGACGGGGACGGGCATCTCGCTCATGCCCTTCAGAAACGGACAGTTGTTCGGCGTCACGGCGAGCCGGACCCAGCGGTCCTCGAACTTGCCGTTCGCGTTGTGGGCGAGCGTGACCAGCGGCCCATCCTCGTCCGGCGGCACCAGCAGCCCGGCCTTGAGCAGGATCTGGAAGCCGTTGCAGATGCCCAGGACGAGCTTCTCGGCGTTGCGGAACTCGCGGACGGCGTCGGCCAGGAAGTGTTGGAGCTGGCTGGCGAAGATGCGGCCCGCCGCCACGTCGTCGCCGTAACTGAACCCGCCGGGGATGACCAGGATTTCCGCCATCCGCAAGAGCCGCGGCGACTCCCGGATTCGGTTGAGGTGGACACGCTCGGCCCTGGCCCCGGCTTGCTCGAAGGCAAAGACAGCCTCGCTGTCGCAGTTGGTGCCGGGGGCACGCAGGACCAGGGCGGTCGGGGCGGCCATGACGAAAAGCCCGAAAAGGCGGGGGGTTTGTGCTTGACCCGCACTCAGCGATCGCACACCATCGTTGTAACGTCACATGCCCCCCCCTACCAGTGGGCACGACGGATTGGCCTGCCGTGGCCCGCACTTCCAAACCAGCCACCTCCCGGGGGGTCGGAGATTTTTTTCCCTTCACCGACTCCAAACTGTTGACACTCCGCCGCGGATGGATATTATTCCCCTTGCCGGCGGAAACCCGCCGGTAAAAAGTTGCAACCGGTCGGAGGGGTGGACCCTCCAACCTGTTGACCTGAGTCTGCTCTTTGACAAGTGGGTGGTTGGTAAGGAGCCTGCAAGTGCGGGGTGCTGCCGAAGGTTCGGCGGACTCTGTACTTGCCCCGGCTGGCGTGGCTTCGGCCAGGCTGGTCGGAAAGTACTTTGAGAACGACCGAACAACGGCGGCTTCAAACCTGATAGACACCCCCGTAACAGGGGGCAGATACACTCTTGAAGGGTTTGATCCTGGCTCAGAACGAACGTTGGCGGCGTGGATTAGGCATGCAAGTCGCGGGAATCCCCAGCAATGGGGGGAACCGGCGTAAGGGGCAGTAAGGCGTGGGCAACCTACCCTGGGATCTGGCATAGCCCGTAGAAATACGGGGTAATTCCAGGCGACATCGCGACGGGGCATCCCGTTGCGATCAAAGGTCCGCCGTCCCGGGAGGGGCCCACGTGGTATTAGCTAGTTGGTGGGGTGACGGCCCACCAAGGCGGAGATGCCTAGCGGGTGTGAGAGCACGACCCGCGCCACTGGCACTGAGACACTGGCCAGACACCTACGGGTGGCTGCAGTCGAGGATCTTCGGCAATGGGCGCAAGCCTGACCGAGCGACGCCGCGTGTGCGACGAAGGCCTTCGGGTTGTAAAGCACTGTCGAGGGGGAGGAAAGCCCGAAAGGGTGTGACCTATCCCTGGAGGAAGCACGGGCTAAGTTCGTGCCAGCAGCCGCGGTAAGACGAACCGTGCGAACGTTGTTCGGAATCACTGGGCTTAAAGGGCGCGTAGGCGGGCGTTCAGGCCCGCGGTGAAATCCCCCGGCTCAACCGGGGAAGTGCCGCGGGGACCGGACGTCTCGAGTGAGGTAGGGGTGCGCGGAACTGTGGGTGGAGCGGTGAAATGCGTTGATATCCACAGGAACTCCGGTGGCGAAGGCGGCGCACTGGACCTCCACTGACGCTGAGGCGCGAAAGCCAGGGGAGCGAACGGGATTAGATACCCCGGTAGTCCTGGCCCTAAACGTTGGGGACTGGGTAGCAGGCCGGACATGGGCTTGCTGCCGGAGCGAAAGTGTTAAGTCCCCCGCCTGGGGAGTATGGTCGCAAGGCTGAAACTCAAAGGAATTGACGGGGGCTCACACAAGCGGTGGAGCATGTGGCTCAATTCGAGGCTACGCGAAGAACCTTATCCCGGGCTTGACATGTGCGAAAGCGGCCGGAAGTAGCCCGCGGAAACGTGGGGCCAACGGTATCCAGTCCGGAACCGGCTACAGGTGCTGCATGGCTGTCGTCAGCTCGTGTCGTGAGATGTCGGGTTAAGTCCCATAACGAGCGAAACCCTTGCCCTCAGTTGCCACTCGTGGGACTCTGGGGGGACTGCCGGTGTCAAACCGGAGGAAGGTGGGGATGACGTCAAGTCCTCATGGCCTTTATGCCCGGGGCTGCACACGTGCTACAATGGCGTGAACAAAGGGATGCGAACCCGCGAGGGAGAGCCAATCCCAAAAAGCACGCCCCAGTTCGGATCGCAGGCTGCAACCCGCCTGCGTGAAGCCGGAATCGCTAGTAATCGCGGGTCAGCAACACCGCGGTGAATGTGTTCCTGAGCCTTGTACACACCGCCCGTCAAGCCACGAAAGGGAGGGGCGCCCGAAGTCACCTCACGGTGCCGAAGGCGAGACTCCTGATTGGGACTAAGTCGTAACAAGGTAACCGTAGGGGAACCTGCGGTTGGATCACCTCCTTTCTAAGGATGACCTACCAGACCTCGGTGCCGCCAGGCCCGAGCGTCAACATGTCCCCCGCACAAGCAGGTTCCTCACCGACCACCCGCTGATAAGAGAAGCCCCCGGCCGGAGCAATCCCGCCGGGGGCTTTTTCGTACCCTACCGGCACAGGCTCCGAGTTGAAGGCGTACACCACAAAGACACAAAGGTCACACAAAGACCCACAAAGAGAAGAAGCAGGGAAGCCCTTCCTCTGTCTTCCTTCGTGTCTCCTTTGTGTGACCTTTGTGCCTTTGTGGTGAACGCCTTCCGACGAGTGGCGCGGTCACGAGAAACGCCGGGGGCGCTCAAATATGGACCCGCTCGACGCGCTCCGCTGCCCGATCGACCCGCAGCGGGAGTCCCCGCTGCACCGCGACCGCGACCAGCTCGTCTGCGACGGCTGCGGCGTCCGCTACCCGCTCCGGAACGGCATCCCCGTCCTGATCGCCGACGAGGCCACCCGGCCGGACGGCTGCCCCTCCCTATCTTCTCTGCCTTGCCAGCGCCGGCCCCGCGGACCGCGACTCGGCTAGCCGGTCCTGCCCCGCTCTGCTATCAGCCCCGGTCCGCGTGCCGTGTATTTCGGCGGATGTTTCCTTCGGGGCTTGGTGGATGCCCGGACGGCTACTGGTATCGCTCGCGCTCCTGGCCATCCTCGCCCGCCCGGTGTCCGCCGCGGGGCCGGTCCCGGTGCCGGACGACTTGCCGCGGTACGACCTCGCCCTGACTCTCGACGTCGCCGGGCACGTCGCCCGCTTCCGGCAGACGGTCACGTGGACCAACCGCCACGACCGCCCGACCGAGAGCCTCGCGTTCAACTTCTACCCGTACTACCGCATCCCGTCCGGCGACCGGCTACTGCTGGCTAAGACGCTGGAGCTGCTGCGCCTCCGCCCCGAGTACGGCATTGACCGCGCCGGCCGCAACGGCGTCATCGACCGGATCACGCTCGCCGGCCCGGGGCAGGTGTTGGCGTACCACTACAGCGAGTCGAACCCGACCACGATGGTGATCGAACTGCCGCGGCCGGTGGCGCGCGGGGAGTCGGTGACGGTCGCCGTCGAGGGGGCGGTGTACCTGCCGAACAAGCAGGGCCGGTTCGGGCAGTGGGACGGCATCACGTATCTCGCCAACGGCCTGCCGGTCGTCGCCTACTACGACGAGGGCGGCTGGCACGACACGCCGTTCATCCCGTGGCACCAGCCGTTCTGGAACGAGGCCGGCGTCTACACCGCGGCGATCACCCTGCCGGCCGATCAAGTGCTCGCCTGCTCCGCGGGGGTCGCTTCGGAGGCCGACCTCGGCAACGGGTGGAAGCGCGTCGTGACCGTGCCGTTCGTCGGCCGCGACTTCGCGGTGTTGTGCAGCGCCGACTACCGCGAGTACGTCGCCACGACGCGGTGCCCCGACGGCCGGGAGGTCAAGCTGCGGTGCGTCGCGCACCCGCGGCACGAGTTCTACGCGAAAGAAATCCTCCGCGTCGTCGGCGAGGCGATCCCGGTCTACTGCGAGTGGTTCGGGCCGTTCCCCTACGACCAGTTCACCGTCGCCGAGGCGTACTTCGGGTGGAACGGCAACGAGTGCGCCGGCTTGGTCATGATCGACGAGCGGGTGTTCGACATGCCGAAGCTCGCCCGCGGGTACGTCGAGTACCTGGTGTCGCACGAGACCTGCCACCAGTGGTGGTACAACCAGGTCGGCACCAACGGGTACGCCGAGACGTTCATGGACGAGGGGGCGGCGACGTACTTCACCCATCGGCTGATCGACCTGAAGCGCGGCAAGAACAACGAGCTGCTGGACTGGCCGTGGCCGTTCGGGTGGATGCCGAACATCCGCCGGGACAACTACCGCTTCGCCAGCCTGACCGGGGCGATCCGCCGCGGCGACGCGCCGGCTGCGATCGGCGAGTTGCCGAAGTTCGGCCACCTGGTCGCGCTCTTTAGCGGCGCCTACGACCGCGGGTCGAAGGTGTTCGGCCTGATCGAGCAGCGGCTCGGGCCGGAGTTCCTGCCGTTCGTGCGGGAGCTGGTGAAGAAGTACTCGTTCCGGGTGCTGTCTGCCGCGGAGTTGCGGGCCGAGCTGATCGCGTTCACTGGCCCGCAGTCGGCCGCCCGGTGGGATGAGTTCTTCGCCCAGTGGGTCTACGGCAACGGGCTGACCGACTGGAAGCTGGAGCGGGTGAGCGTCGAGCCGGTTCCGCTGGGGCGAAACATGATCGGAACGGTGTACGGCGGCGGTCCCGAGCGACGGGTGACCGTGACCGTCCGGCAGACGCGGGAGATCGACGAGCCGACGGTCGTGGCGTTCCAGTTCGCCGACGGCGACGGCTTCCCGGTCCGCATTCCGATCGGCGGGTCGGTGCCGGTGAGTGTCCCGGAGTTCGGGGCCGAGGTCGAGCCGATGGGCGACGGCCGCTACGTGGTCCGGGCCACCCTGCCGGCCGAACCGACGAACGTGGCCATCGACCCGGACCGGGTGCTGCTGGACGCCAACCCCGCCGACAACACCTGGCGGCAGCCGCCGCGGGTCAGCGCCGTGCCGCTGTACACGATGCTCAACGAGACGGACCTGACCAACGACTACGACCGGTGGAACGTCAACGCCGGTCCGTGGTTCTGGGGGCCGACATACCTCGACCCGTGGTACACCCGCTCGTCGCTGCTCGGGGCGCGGGTTGGGGTGTACCGGACGCAGACATTCGCTGGCGGCGTCTACACGGCGGTGCGGCCGGAGTACCGGGACGCGGTGGTCGGGGCGGACGGCCTGCTCGACCACTGGCCGTGGCCCAAGACGCAGGTCGGGTTCAACGTCGAGGCGCGGATCGCCGGCCCGTGGGACAGCAACGGCGAGGACACGGCGTTCCGGGCGTACCTGTTCGGCCGGTACGTCTTCCGCTACTCCAGCAGCCTGTACCTGCACCCGTTGAGCTACCTCGATGCGTTCACGACGTACTCGGACAACTTCCTGCCATTCGCCCGGACGCGGTCGCCCGGCGCGGTGCGGCCGTCGTGGACGCAGCTGAGCGGCCTGCATTACCGACTGAACCTGTATACGCCGTACTGGGATCCGGACCGTGGGGTGTGGGTCGATCTGGTCGCTGCCGGCGGCGTTGCCGACCTGGCGGGCGTGACCCGCGGCGCCGGCCAGCTCCGCGGCGAGTTGGCCGCGGTGCGGAAGCTGCCGGACGGGCTGGGCTACCTCTCGGACGTGAAGGCGGCCGGCCGGGTGGTGGCGATGGGGGCGGTGCCGGCCGAGGGGCAGTTCTTCGCGCTGGGCGGGGGGACGCTCTACCGCGGGTTCGATCTGGAGGAGCGGCAGGGGAGCTTCCTGTGGGTAGCGAACACCGAGCTGCGGCTGCCGCTGGCGCGGAACGTCCGGTGGAACGTGCTGGACAACCTGGTCGGCGGCCGGAACCTGTACGCGGCCGGGTTCTACGACGTGGGGGCGGTGTACGCCGACGGCCGCAGCGTGGGCGGGGTGGCGCACGCGCTGGGGGCGGGGTTGCGGCTGGACCTGGCGTTCTTCAGCTTCATCGAGCGGGCCACGGTGCGGTTCGACGTGGGCAAGACGATCAACGCCGCGACCCCGTTCCAGTTCTGGTTCGGCGTGCAGCAGCCGTTTTAGTGTCGGGCACCCAGAACACGGAGGCGAAGTCCGCGACCTTGTGCCGGGGGGTGACGTCAACGCCCTCGGCCTGAAGTCGTGCGACCTGCCGGCGGCCGACAGCGCCGAGCTTCATCGTGCTGACCACGCCCTTGCTGGCGACAACCCGATACCACGGCACCGATGAGGACTCCTCGGGGGTGAGCCGTGCGAGGACGTAGGCGGCCTGCCGGGCGGTGACGCCGAGGTGCTTGCCGATGGCCCCGTAGGTCGTGACGCGGCCTTCGGGGATGTCCAGGACGACGGCCAGGACTTCTGACTTGATTCGGGCACGCGCGGACGAGGGCGGCATCAACACCCTCCGGCGTGGTGTTCGGGTCGAACTGGTTCGGCGGTGGGCCGGCCTCCGCAGGCCCACCTACCCCTTCACTTGCTCAGTTCGTCGATACCTCGCCGCCGCGGGTGGTGCTCGTCGCGCGCCAGACGTTGATGTCGATGGCCTGCTGGACGAATCGCACGCTGCCGTCGCCCATGACCGCCTGGACGCCCCCGGTGTGCCGGCTCCGCGCCGCCTGGATGTTCCAACTGCCGCCGTTGTTGACGCACGGCAGACCCTGAGCCGGCTGGTTGTTGCAGTTCTGAGTGACGATGTCCGGGGACGAGGTGTTGGGCGGGTACACCGTGGTGAACTGGGCGCCAGGCGCCCACCAGGTGAACCCCCGCAGGTCGCTGCCGATGCCCTGGAGGGTCTCGGAGGCCAGCATCGTGTTGCTCGTCCCGTCCGGTATGGTGGTCAGGCTGCTGGTCTGTCTCGTACCGGGCGGCACCGGCACGGTGGTCTGGCTGTCGGTCTGTGGGGCCCAGCCGAACGGGGCGCCGCCGAACGTGAGGGCGACCGGGGTGGTGATGTTCACCTGGTAGTTGTTCGTGTTACCGTAGTTGGCGACGTAGTTGTGGGACGTGATGGTGTACCGGACGCCGCCGATCGTGGTGGCAATGGCCCCGGGATTGGGCGTGTCGCTCGGGCAGGTGAGGGTCTTGATCCGCTGGCTGGTGACGAGCTCGACGTTGCCCGCGTCGCCGTAGCGCAACCGGTTCGAGGTGCCGGTAAGGGCCCTGCCCGAGTTGTCGCTGCCGCCCAGGTTCTTGTAATTCTTGAACATGTTGTCCTGCTCGATGTACGGCAGGATCAGTGTCTGCCAGTCCCCCCAGCAGCAGCCACGGGCCAAGGCGGATGAGCCCGGGGAGTTCCCGACCTGGGAACTCCCCGGTCCCTCGCCGTAGGGGAACTTGCCGTTGGCGTCGTGGTAGTTGTGCATGGCCAGCCCGATCTGCTTGAGGTTGTTCATGCACTGGGTCCGGGCGGCGGCCTCGCGGACCTTCTGGACGGCGGGCAGCAAGAGTCCGATCAGGATGGCGATGATGGCGATCACCACCAACAACTCGATCAGCGTGAACGCGCGACGACGGGGGCGCATGGGGTCTGCCTTTCGGTCATGGGGACCGGTGACAAGTTCGCGGACGCCCGCCGCGACGGGGCGCGGACCCAGGCGTTCGGATGAGGCCCACTCAGTCGATCTTGAACTCGAAGTCGTTCGACCCGTCCTTCTTCACTTCCGCGGTCAGGGTGGTTCGGGCGTTGTACTTGGCGGGGATGCGTTCCTTGAACTGGGTGTTGCTCGGCTCACCCGGAATTTCCTCGGACTGGACCTTGGCCCCCTTCTGGTCGTAGGAGAAGACTGACACCTTGTAGGTGCCGGGCACCAGCCCGGTGTCGCGGGGAATGGTGAACTTGCCGTTCTCGATCGTCGCCCCCGACTCGGTGGGGCCTTTCTCGACGGGGGCGAAGTGGATGCGGCCCTGGTCAAGGGGTTGGCCCTTGAACAGGACGGTGCCCGAAACGGCCTGACGCCCCATCGGGTCACCGCCGCAACCGGCCAGCAGGACTACACCGAAGGACGCCCACGCGATTTGCCCGACGATCCCACGCATGACGGTACTCCCCCGTCCATCTAAACAATCCGATCATCGCGTACCCGACGTGCGACGTCAAACGCTAACCGGGTCGCCCGGTCTAGTTGACCTTACTCGGCCCGAACGGTCGGGTCACGACGGCTGCACCGCGCCCGCCGCCTTGGGGTCGATGCGCTCCAGGGCCAAGACGATGCTCATGCGGACCAGGGTGCGCTGCGGCCGGGCGTGGGCGTCGAGGAGTTCGGGGACAGCTTCGGCGGCGGCGGGGCCCATGTCGCCCAGGCAGTCGGCGGCCGTCCAACACAGGTACGGGTCGCCGCTGCGAAGCCCGTCGATGAGGGCCGGGAGTGCGGGCAGGCGCGTCCGGCCGATCCGCCAGAGGGCGGCGCCGGCCTGCACCCGGACGGCCAACTCCGGGTCGTGCAGGCAGGCCGTAATCAGAACCGGCACCGTCGCCCGGGCCTCGGCCCCGAACTGGGCGAGGTCCTGGGCAGCCGCGGCGCGGGTGGCGGGCAGATCGTCGCGGAGGGCTTCGACCAGCGCGGGGACCTGCGAGCTGCACATGGGGCCGAGCAACATCAGGGCGTGCAGGGCGCTGGTGCGGACGGCCTCGTCGCCGTCGCTGAGGACGACGGACCGCAACTCCCGGCGGAAGTGCGGGGCGACGGTCTGCAGCCGTGAGCCGAGGCGGCCCAGTTCGTCCACCGCCCGGGCGCGGGCGGCCCCGTCGCGACGCTGGAGGGACTGAGCCAGCGCGGGCATGGCCGCGGCCAACTCCAGGCCCAGGTGCAGTAGCACCTCGCCGGCGCGCCCGGACGCGGCCTCATCGCCGTCGCGGAGGGCCGTCGCCCATGACCGGATCGTCCGGCCGTGAATGGTCGGCTCGTCGGTCGGCGCCTTGACGTCGGCCCCCTCGCTGCTCGTCATCGCCGTCCCTCCGATCCGGATGGTGTGCGTGGCGCACCGGCTCACTGTGAGAGTGGCCGAACGATTAAAGTTCCGATTGGCAGGTGAAGTCCCCGGCAGTATCGGCGGATTCCGGCGGCCGTGCAACCGAAAACTCAGCTTCCAGGCGGGCTACGACGGACGGTCGTCCAGGACAATCAGCCGCTGGACGAGGACCCAGCACAGGTGACGGGTCTTCGCCTCGGCAACCCGGGCGAACCGGCTGCTGTCCTTGAGCTTGCTCACCGTCCAGAGGTCCTGCCTAGACTTGGCGATCCGGTACAATCCGTCAGACGTGTGGAAGTGGTCCTTCCGGTCCCGAACCAGGTCGGGCAACGTCCCGCTCCGCTTCCGCTCGGCCAACTCGGCTTCGAGCCGACTGAACTCGCTGCTGTCGATTCCGCGGGTGGCCAGGGCGGTCCGCAGGAACTGGTCGGTGGTGCGGCGGACGTCGCTGAGCGAGGGACGGCGCATGGCGGCGGCTCTCTTCTTGAGTTCATCAGTGGTTCGGTATCGTCGGCCTACTCCGGCAGCGGCTTGCCCTTCGTCTCCGGGGCGAGCGCGATCAGCACCAGTCCGACGACGTACACGCCCGCGGCGATGGAGCACGCCTTGGCGTAATCGTTGCCGAACAGGGACAGCAGGCTGCCGGTTTGGAGCGCCCCGACCGCGGCCAGGATGCGGCCGAAGTTGTAGCTGAACCCCTGGCCGGTCGCGCGCACCTTCGTCGGGAACAACTCCGGCAGGTACAGCGGCAGCCAGCCGTAGAACGACGCCGTCACCGCGCCGGTCACGCCGGCCGACAGGACGAACAGCCAGTCGAACTGATGGTTCAGGGTGAACATCCCGAGCAGTGACAGCAGGGACAGCACGCACAGTCCGGCGTAGACCGGCCGGCGCCCGAATCGCTCGCCGAGCAGCGCGCCGACGATGCACCCGAACATGGCCCCGATCGAGGACGAAACCTGTGTCAGGGGAGCAGCGTTGGGGTCGGTCGTCAACTTCTGCACCCAGGGATAAATCCACATGAACCCGCCCCAGGTGGCCAGGAGCGGGACAGCGCTGATCCCGGCGCCGAGCAGCATCCGCCGCAGGACGTGCCGCCGCTCGGATTCGTCAGTCGCCCGCGAGAGGTACTGCCGGGCGGGGTACAGGTAGCCGAGCGTCACGCCGACCAGGCCGAGGAGCGTCACCGGAACGCGCACCACCAGGCTCAGGTCGATGGCCCACACGGCGATCACGCCCGCCGCGGCCGCGGCGCCGACGAGCACCGCCAGCAGGTCGTAGCCGGACCAGTACGACGCGGCCCCGGACGCCTTCTCGCGCAGCCAGCGCTGGGACTCCGGGACGAATAGCCAGATAAACAGCGTCAGGGTGGCCGGCACCACGCCGACCATCATCAGGAGCCGCCAGTTGTGGTACTCGGGGTTTGCCAGCCAGTTCGTCCAGCTCTCGGAGACGCCGATCTCGGCGAGCCGGTTGGGCAGGTCGCCGCGGACCCGGTTCAGCCACAGGGCCACCAGCCCGATGACGCAGTAGCCGAGGTTGCCGAACGCACCGATCCAGCCGGCAAGCCAGGCGCGAGAAGTGCTCGGCCAGAGTTCCATGACCAACGCGACGCCCAGCGCCCACTCGCCGCCCATGCCGAGGGCGCCGGCGAAGCGCAGCCCGGCGAGTTGCCACGGGGTGGCCGCGAAAGCGCTGGCCCCGCTGCACGCGGCGTAGACCAGTACGCTCAGGGTCAACGCCCGGACCCGGCCGAGCTTGTCGCCGAGCCAGCCGAAGAGAACGCCGCCGGTCGCCGCCCCGACCAGGAACCCAGCGGTGATGACGCCGTACCACTGGCCGATGGAGCTCTCGCTCACACCTGGGCCGAAGAGGTCCCGAAGAGCGTGCCGACCGACCAGTGGGAACAGGCCCATCTCCAGGCCGTCGAACATCCAGCCGAACAGCGCGGCGACGAGGGCCAGCCACCGCCCGAGGCCACTGACCGGAGTGTCGGAACCCATCCGAGTAGTCCTTCCCAAAGTAGTAGGCACACTCCGTGTGCCGTAAGCTGAGACGGCACACGGAGTGTGCCTACTACACTCAAAACCCCTTGCGTCCGGGCCGGGGATCGTTGATCCTACAGGTCACGCCAACCGCCGGTGGGAGACCAACCTCGTGACTGCCGTTCGCCTCTCCTGCGTCTTTGCATTCTCGCTCGTCACCGCAGCCGTCGCGTCCGCCCAGGGGCTTAGCCCCGAGGAGGCGGTGAAGCGGATGCGGCTGCCCGACGGGTTCACAGTCCGCTGTGTGGCGTCGGAGCCGATGGTCCGTCAGCCGGTTAGCCTGAGCTTCGACGAGCGCGGCCGGCTGTGGGTGTTGCAGTACCTCCAGTATCCGAACCCGGCGGGCCTCAAGCCGGTCAAGCAGGACCAGTACCTGCGCACGGTCTGGGACCGCGTCCCGGAGCCGCCGCCCAAGGGACCGAAGGGTGCGGACCGGCTCACCATCTTGTACGACCCGGACGAACACGGCGTCTACCGAAAAAGCCGCGACTTCGTCACCGGGCTGAACCTCGCCACCGGGTTCTGCCTCGGCAACGGCGGCGTCTACGTCGTCCAGCCGCCGTATCTGCTCTTCTACCCCGACAAGGACCAGGACGACGTTCCCGACGGCGACCCCGAGGTGTTGATCTCCGGCTTCGGGTTGAACGACACACACTCGCTGGCGAACTCGCTGCAATGGGGGCCGGACGGCTGGCTCTACGGTGCGACAGGCAGCACCAGCACCAACAAGATCACCAATCCGGCGAACCCGAAGGAGGTGGTCGAGTTCCAACAGGGCATCTGGCGCTACCATCCGAAGACGCGGGCGTTCGAGCTGTTCAGCGAGGGGGGTGGGAACACTTACGGGCTGGACTTCGACAAGAACGGGCAGGTGATCGCCGGGACGAACTACGGCGGCTACGCGATGCTGCATCAGCTCCAGGGGGCGTACTACGTCAAGGGCTGGTCGAAGCACGGCCCGTTACACAACCCGCACGCCTACGGGTTCTTCGAGCACGTCCCGTACAAGGGCTTCAAGGGCGGGCACGTTACCTGCGGCGGCATTCTGTACGAAGCCGACGCCTTCCCGAAGGAGTACCGCGACCAGTACATCGCCGGGAACCTGCTGTCGAACGCGGTCTACTGGCACAAGCTGGAGACGGATGGCTCAACGTTCAAGGCGCACCACGGCGGCGAGTTGTTGGAGACGGACGACGTGCGGTTCCGGCCGGTGGACCTGATGCTTGGGCCGGACGGCTCGGTATACGTCGCCGACTGGACCGACCCGCGGGCCGCGCACCTGGACCCGATCGACAACTGGGAGAAGGCCAACGGCCGCGTCTACAGGATCGAGTACCAGGGGACGCCGAAGCTGCCGGCGTTCGACCTGCGCAAGAAGTCGAGCGCGGAACTGGTCGAGCTGCTGAGGCACCCGAACGCCTGGTGGCGCCGCGAGGCACGGCAATTACTCGCGGGGCGACAGGATGCGACGACGTTCCCGGCGATCAAGAAGCTGATCGAGACGGAGAAGGGGGACGCCGCTCTGGAAGCGGTGTGGGCGCTGTACGCCTCCGGCGGATGGTCGGAGGAGTACGCCAGCCAGTGGTTGTCGGGCCATGCAAACCCGCACGTCCGGGCGTGGTACGTCCGGCTAATCGGCGACCACGCCGGCGCGGCTGTTAGCGACGCCACGCGGTCCACACTGGCGTCGATGGCGGCGGCCGACACCAGCCCGGTCGTGGTGGCGCAACTCGCCTGCACCGCGAAGCGGCTGCCGGTGCCGGCGGCGAAGGAACTCCTGTCCCGGCTGATCTTGCGGCGGGAGTTCGACGCCGACCCGTTCGTGCCGATGCTCGTCTGGTGGGCGATCGAGTCGAAGATCGACGCCGACCCGAGAGGCATGGGCGAAGTCGTCGCGGCTGCCGGGACGCGGAAGGCAGCCCTGGAGTGGGTCGAGCGGTTCACCCGTCGAACTCTCTCGGACGCACGGCCGGAGATGTACGCGGCATTCAAGCAACTGGTCGAGAGCCTGCGCGAGGAGCCGGGTTGGGAGCGAGTCTACCCTGTGGTCATTCGCGCCGCCGAAGCCGCGCTCGACTCCGATACCCACGCGGACCCGCATGAGCTGCGGAAGTACTTCGCGGCCGGGCGGACGAGCTTCACGGCCGATGACAACGCGTTGCTACGACTTCTCGCGCGGCTCGACGACAGCATCGCGCAACGCACCATCCGCCGACAGTTCTTCGATACACGAAGACAGGTCGCTGAGAAGCAGCGGTTGCAATGGATCGACACAGTAATCCAGTGCCGGGGTGACATCGTCACCGGGGAGGAGTTGCTTGGTCTGCTTGCCGAGGCCGAAACCGATTCCTTCCGGCTCGGCCTGTTGAAGGCGGTCGAAGCCTACACCGAACCGCGGACGGTATCGACGGTCCTGGAGACCTATCCGAAATGGCCCGCCGCGGTAAAGCGGCGAGCCGTCTCCGTGATGCTGTCCCGGCCCAGTTGGGCGATGGAACTGCTCGGTGCCATCGACGCCGGCAAGTTCCCGAAGGCCGACGTGTCTCTCGACCAGGCGCGGGCCGCGGTCGGGTTGAACGACAAGGCCGTCACCGCCCTGGTCGAGAAGCACTTCGGCAAGCTCGCCCCGGCCACCGCCGGCGAGAAGCAGGCCCGCATCGCCTGGCTGAACCTCGTCATCAACCGCAAGGGTTTCGGCGACGTAGCGAAGGGGAAGGCGCTCTTCACCAAGAATTGCGCCGCCTGCCACACGCTCTTCGGGGAAGGGGGCAAGGTCGGACCGGACCTGACCACGGCTGACCGCAAGAACCGGACGTACATGCTCACCCATGTCGTCGATCCGTCCGGGTACATCCGGCCGGAGTACGTCGCCTTCAAGGTGAACACGCTCGACGGCCGGGCGCTTACTGGGATCGTCACCGAGCCAGCCGGGGAGTCGGTCACGCTGCTGAGCGTCGTCGATAACGTGCCGCAGAAGGCGGTTGTGGCGAAGAAGGACATCGACACGATGACCGCCTTGGCCGTGTCGTTGATGCCGGAGAAGTTGCTCGACACGCTCACCGACGCCGAGGTCCGCGACCTGTTTGCGTACATCTCGTCCGAAGCTCCGACGGCCGCCAAACCTGCGGGCAAGAAGCTGCGCGTGGCCCTCGTCTCCGGGTCGCTGGAGTACAAGTCCGACGAGTCCCTGGCGGCGTTCCAGAAGTACCTCGAAGCGAACTACCCGGTCGAGTGCGTCCGGGCGTTCCGCAAGACCGACACCGACATCCCCGGCCTGGACCAACTCGACAGCTGCGACGTGGCGATCTTCTTCACTCGGCGGCTGAAGATCGACGGCGAGCAACTGGAGCGGGTCAAGAAGTACGTCAACTCCGGCAAACCAGTGATCGGCATCCGCACCGCCAGCCACGGGTTCCACAACTGGCTGGCGATGGACAAACTCGTTTTCGGCGGCGACTACAAGAACCATTACGGCGCCGGGCCGAAGTGCCAGGTGACAATCACGGGCGGCGCGAAGGACCACCCGATCCTGCGCGGCGTGAAGCCGTTTGAGTCCGTCGGCAGCCTGTACAAGAACCCCGGCGTGGCGAAGGACGTGACGGTGCTGCTCACCGGGTCGATCCCAGGCCACACGGAGCCGGTCGCGTGGGCCCGCGAGCGGAAGGTCGGTGGCAAGACGCAGCGGGTGTTCTACACTTCGTTGGGCCACCCCGACGATTTCACGGAGCCGAGCTTCACTCGGCTGTTGGTGAACGCCCTGGGGTGGACGACCGGGGGGGAGTTGAGTCCGGCTGACCGCTGACGGCCCCTGGGACCGCGGCCGTCCCGGCCGCTCTTGCTATGCGGGTCGGGGGCCGTTGGCGACACGGAAGCGCC
>DASSAT010000008.1:0-2025 GCA_035699305.1 Fimbriiglobus sp.
CTGCCAGCGCGGCCAGTGCTTGCGCGAGTACGTCAGCAGCGCGTGCCGCGTGACCAACCGCAGCGGCGGCGGCACGGCCCGGGCGTGCAGCGGGAAGTGGTGCGTCACCCGCAGGTCCGGCTCGTACCACACCGACCACCCCGCCCGGCGGGCGCGGCGGCAGAAGTCCACGTCCTCGTAGTAGAGGAAGAAGTTCTCGTCGAGGCCGCCGACCTCCTCGTAACAATCGCGGCGGACGAGCAGACAGCCGCCGGTCGCCCACGGCACCGGCCGGCGCTCGGCCCGCGGCCGGTGCCGGGTCTTCCGCCGGCTCCGCGGCAACATCAGCCCCGCCACGGTGCCGACGAGCGTCGGGAACGGGCCGGACGACGCCTGCTTGGTGCCGTCGCGGTTGCGCAGCTGGAAGCCGACGACGCCGGCCTTCGGGTCGCGGGCTGGCCACCGCTGGGCGGCGTCGAGAACGTCGTCGAGGAACCCGTCGGGCACGGTCACGTCGGGGTTGAGCAGCAGCACCCACTCGCCGCGGCTAAGTCGGCCGCCGCGGTTGACGGCCCTGGCGAACCCGCGGTTCTCGCCATTGCGGACGACCGACACCCCGGACAGCCGGCACAGTCGCTTCGCCGCGCGATTGGCCGGAGAGTGGTTATCGACGATGACGATCTCGGCGGCACCACGGCGGACGGCCTCGCACCGGCGGAGCTGGCGGGTGAGTCGAGCGGTGTTCTTCCACTGGCAGAAGTTGACGATGACGACGGACAGCTGCGGTGTTTCGATCGCGGTCCCGCCGCGTGGCGGACGCGTCCGCAGCCGGGGGGCGGTGGACGGCGCGTTGGTCGGCGGGGGGGCTGCCACGGCCATTCGGGTTCCTTCCCTCCGGCACACTCGGACGCGGGGCGCAGCGGCCCCGTCCCGAGAAGCGACGGACTATAGACGGACCCCGCACGGTAACGCAACCGCAAGTGTGGCTTGCCAGCCGACCACCGGCGCAAGGCCCGGGTTAATGAGTTCCGTTGCACCGGCGACTGTCGGCGAACCGGGCGGAGTCGCCATAAGTGCTTGCGACAGAGCGGCATACTCGCTAGACTTCGGACGCGCGCCGCGAGCGTGCACGATCCGTTAGCGGGTTAGCATGCGCTGGACGGTGCAGCATCATTCCGCGTTCGGCGAAGAAGGGCGCACGACGGATGGGTGTCTACCTCCACTACCAGGCAATGCCCGACGACAGCCGACTCGCTCGCCGGCTCCGCACCAATCGGCCGCTGTGCGCCATGTACTGCGAGCTGATCCACAGCCCGGCTGGCCCTTGGGACCCGGACCGGCTGCCGCTGGATGATTTCGACGAGGCGCTGGCCGACATCGCCAACAACCCGGAGTTCGGGTCGCTGCCGGCCGCCGTCCAGGCATACGACGACCTGCGGGCCGAGCTGGAGCGGGCCGAGCGGGAGTACCCCGGCCTGCGGCGGCGGGCGGCGTACTTCAAACTGATCGACTTCGATGCGCAGCTAGCCCGCGGTCTGGTCGCCGCCGGCTGCCCCGACGCCGAGCGCTTGGCTGGTGTGATGGTTTGGGGCGCTGGGCAGTTCGCCCCCGACGGGTTTGGCGGCCGCAACGTGACCCTCCAGCACATCCCGCCTCCATTGGTGGCCGACGCGGCCAAGCAACTCCGGGGCGTCGAACCGGGTGCCTTCGAATGGCGGGCGGACGACTGGGAGTCGTTCCGGGGCGTGTACGCGGAAGCCGCTGCCCGTAACGAGGGCGTCGTCATCGCGTGAGCCCCTTTTCTCCACCGCGCGAAAGCAACGCAGGAACTCTGGTACACTGAGGCTGCCTTGCCACCGTCCGCGGAGGTACTTATGAACGACGCGCTCGGCGACAGAGGGCTTCGGGCTGCCGAAGCCGGGGGGTGGCAGACCTACGGGCCGAGCGGTGGTAAGATGGGGGTTAGAGCGCGTATCACGATGGCGTAGCGTCTCCCGGGCCGCCACGGAGGGCGGCCCCTACGGGGTCTCGTAGGGGCCGCCCTCC
>DASSAT010000009.1:0-3191 GCA_035699305.1 Fimbriiglobus sp.
ACTCGTGCGGCTCCACGACGCGAGTCGGCACGGCGTCGAACAGGAACACCGGGCGCAGCCGGTCCGAGGCGAGCAGGTCGCGCGCCACGGGCAGCACGGAGACGCGGTACACGGCCGCGAGCGGGTGGTGATAGTCGCCGACCTTCGGGACGGTGATCGAAGGCAACCCCTCCCCCGGCCCCTCCACGAAGCGGGGAGGGGTGACTTCCGCTCCCCCTCCCCGAAGCGGGGAGGGGGTTGGGGGGAGGGGTTCTTCGAGCAAGCTTGCCATCCGCCGCACGAACTCCGGCAAGAGGAACGGCGCGTCGCACGACGACAGATACGCCGCGTCAACTTTCCCTTGCAGCGCTGCCAGCCCGGCGGCCAGCCCTTGCAGCGGGCCCCGGCCTTCCACCTCGTCGCGGACAATCTCGACGCCCGCCAGCAACGGCGGCACGTCCTGCCCCAGTGCTGCGACTACCACCACCGGCTCAACGACTTCGCGCAGGACGCGGACGACCCGTTGCAGCATCAACTCGTCGCCGAACGGCAGCCACGCCTTCGGCCGGCCCATCCGGCTCGACCGCCCGCCGCACAGCACAATTCCGCCGGTCATAAGTCCCCCAGCCCCAACTCGGCCACTTGCTCCGCCGGCACCCATCCGTCGGTGCTCCAGCCGCGGGACTCGTTGTACGCCCGGACCATCTCGCGTAATCGCTCACCCGGCAACACGGCGCCGGGAGCGGTGCCGTCCGGCAAGCCCTCGGTGAGGAACCGCCGCGGCAGGGTGTCCTCGGCCGGCGTCCACCCCTCGCGGGCGTTGAAGAGCTTCCGGGCCGTCACCACTCGGCGGGCGACGGTCCGCAATTCGTCGGCGGTCACGTCCCAGCCCGTGACTTTGCCGAGCAGGTCGGCCGCTTCACCCCAGACATCGGCGAAGACGCCGCGGAGGAACTTGCACAGGATCAGCGAGTCGATCAGGGCGGCGCGGTCCTCGGTCTCGACCGCGAGCCGCGCGGATTCGGCGTTGCCGTGCCGGCGGTCGGCGTGGGGGGAGAAGTCCGCTTCATACGCACCACTGCGGTTGTGGTCGGCGCCGCGGGTGCCGACCGCGAACCCCAGCGCCATCGCCTGCATCGCGCGCGGCTCGTAGCCGGGCAGCTCCAGCCCCTTGACGTGCGGGGCGAAGTCCGGGGCGGCGCCGCCGATCACCCGCGCGGTGCGGCGAGTGCCGTCGGCGAGGAGGTCGCCGAGGCCGTCGCGGTGGGCGATTCGGGAGAGCAGTGTCAGTAGACCGTCGCCGTCGCCGAATGGCAGGTGGTGCGGGATCAGGTTTCGCTCGGAGCACTCCATCGCAAACGCGACGGTCGCGCCGGCGGAGATGGTGTCCAGTCCCAGGTCGTCGCAGAGCCGCGCGGCACGGAGGATCGCGTCGCGGTCGGAGACGCCGCACAGCGGACCCAGCGCGAAGAGCGATTCGTATTCGAGGCGCACAGCTCGCCCACCCGTTGCCACGGGTGGGCTTGGGAGGTTTTCTTCTATTGCCCCTTGCCCCTTGCCCCTTGCCCCTATCTCGTAGATGTGTTCGCACCCGATCGTACACGCCGCGCACGACTTCCTCGCCACCCGGTGCGCCGCGTTGAGTGCCTCGCCGGAGATTGCCGCCGCCTCCTCGAACTGCCCCTGCCGGAAGTTGCGCGTCGGCAGCGCGTTGAGCCGGTTGAACGCCAGCAGGTTTGCCACGGTGCCCAGTTCGCGGTACTTCGCCGTCGCGGGACCGAAGGACCGCTTCGACAGGTCCCGCGCCGCAGCCACCACCCCGGCCGGGTCCGCGACGGGCGTTCGCTGTGTGCCGCGGGCGCCGACCGCTTTGAGTAGCTTGGAGCCCATCACCGCGCCGAGTCCGCCGCGGCCGGCGTGGCGGCCGTCGAAGCTGATCGTGGCGAACCGCACCAGCTTCTCGCCCGCCGGGCCGACCGCGCCGAAGGTGAATCCGGCGTAATGTTCGGTCAGCTGCTCCGTTGTCTCGGGTAGGGTTCGCCCCCATACATCGGCCGCCGGCTCCAGACGTACCGCACTGTCGTCGATTAGCAGCACCGTCGGCTCCTCGCAATGCCCGACGATGACGATGGCGTCGAATCCGGTCTGCTTGCCGTGGATGGCGAAGTGCGACGACGAGAGCGCGTCGTTGAACCGCTCGGTCAGCGGCGACTTGGCGGCGACGGCGAACTTGGCCGAGGTGGTCAGCGGGGTGCCGACCAGCGGACTGAACGCGAACACCAACGGCGCCTCCGGCGCCAGCGGACCGACGCTGGCCGGGCACTCGCGGTGCAGCAGGTACGCGGCCAGCCCGACCCCGCCGACGAACCGGCGCAGCACGCCCTCCGGCAGCGGCTCGACTTCGGCGCGTCCGGCGGGAAGCTCGATTCGCAGGTATTGGCCGTGGTATCCGTACATGGGGTCATCTTACCAAAGCCCGCGGATTGCCATCCGCGGGCTTGTTGCCAACTTTTCGCGTGCGCCGGCGTTGCGCTTGTCGTCTCGTAATAGTGAGGGCCGTAATGAGCGAGACCGACACCGCCCTGGTGAGACGGGCACGGGACGGCGACCGGGCCGCGTTCGAGGAACTGGTCCGCCGGACCAGCCGGCTCGTCTTCGCGCGCCTGTACCTGGACACCGGCAACGCCGCCCGCGCCGAGGATTTGCTCCAGGAGACGCTGCTCTCCGCGTACCGCTCCCTGCCGCGGCTCGCCGACGTCAACGGCTTCCGGCCGTGGCTCTTGACCATCGCCCATAACGTGCTGATCGACGCCGCCCGCCGCGACTCCCGGCAGAAGCGGGCCGCCCCCGGCTGGGCCGATACCCCCCTGACCGCGGTCCCGGCCAACGGCCCCGCGCCCGACGAACACGCCGAGCGGGAGGAGACCCGGCAACAGGTGTTGTCGGTGTTGCGGTCGTTGCCGGAGGAGTACCGACTGCCGTTGACGTTGCGCTACCTGACCGGGGCCGACTACGAGACGATCGGCCAGCAGTTGGGGCTGACGAACGGCTCGCTGCGGGGGCTGTTGCATCGGGGGCTGAAGATGCTCCGCGACCGGCTGCCGCCGGATTTGTGCGAGTAACCCTGGGACCGCGGCCGTCTCGGCCGCTCTTGCTGGATGGGTCGGAGACCTTCGACGACACAGTAGCGCCCTGACCCGCGTAACAAGAGC
>DASSAT010000010.1:0-9353 GCA_035699305.1 Fimbriiglobus sp.
GCCCCCTGTTCGTGTGCGTCAACCGGGGGCTGACGCCCCCCGCTCGCCAGGTCGTTCAGCCAGCCGCGGAAGTCGGCGAGGACTGATTCGATGCGCTCGGGGGTCAGCGGCCCGGCGGCTGCGTCGCCGTCAACAGCTGGCTCAGCCCGAGCCGGCGGCGGGGCGTCGTGCATGCGGCCTCCTCGGCGATCGCCTCGATGGTGTCCTCGGCGCCCTGCTCGAACAGCCGGTATCGCGCCCGCGCGTCGAGGTCCCGGAGCTTCTCGTAGGCCGCCCGAATCGCGGCGAACCGCTCCGGGTGGTGTTCCGGCGGGAACTCGCGGGTCAACTCCAGATACCGGGCGCGGACCAGTTGGTCCGTCGCGTCCGGCGGCAGCCCGAGCACATCGTAGGCGTTCGGCATGGGTGCTCCGTCTTGTAGGGTGGGTCGAGTCTTCGAGGCCCACCGTCTGGGGCCGCACGGTGGGCCTCGAAGACTCGGCCCACCCTACTAAAAGAAGTCGTCGAAGTACGCCGGGTGGACCGCCTCCTCCTGCAAGCGGCGGATGAGATCGAGCAGGTCGCGGTGCCGGGCCTCGCTGCTGCGCTCGGCGAGCCTCGCCGCGTCGCGCAGGTGCCGGGCGACCCGGTTGGGCCGCGGCATCCCGTCGGCCTTGGCGAACTCGACCTCGGCCAAGAGCAGTGGGAAGACCGGGTCGTCCGGGAACTTCTCGCGCAGCAGGCCGGCCAGCTTCTCGGCCAGCTTCCACTCGTTGCGGAACGACACGCCGCGGGCCAGCACCTCGAAGTCCAGCGCCGGGCCGTCGGACGCGGGCGTGCGCAGGATCAGGGCGTGGACCTTCTTCTCCTGGGCCTTCTGGCCGCGGTAGGTGATCCCCTCCAGGAAGTACATGTCCCAGGCGGCGTACAGCAGCGACGCCTCGATCGCCGTGGCGGGGCCGGCCAGCGCCGCGGCCAGGTCCTGGTCGGCGGGCCGCTTGGCGGCCGGCTTGAGCTTGAGCAGCCCGGCATCGACGGCCAGGAAGAACGCCGCCGCCAGCCGGCCGTTGGGGACGGCGAGCGCCCGGTCTCGCAGCGCGTCGGCCTCGTCGGCCCGGCCGGCCTTGCGGGCGACGACCGACCGCAGGGCGAAGTACCCGGCCGGCGTGTTCTCCTCGCACAGCGCCCGGCCGGCGTCAAGGGTGCGCTCGGCGTCGGCGAGTTGCCCGTCGATCGCCAGCCGGCGCGCGGCCGCGACGTGGGCGTAGGCGGCCTGGACCCGCAGCGCCTTGTCGAGGGGGTTGGCGGCCAGCGCCTTCGCCCGCAGGTCCAGCGCCTCGGCGGCCCGGCCGGCCTGCGCGAACCGCCCGGCTAGCGCGCCCATCGCCCCCAGCGCGGTCGGGTTGTGCTCCAGTAGCTTCAGCGCGGCGCGCTCCGCCTCGTCGCCCCGGCCCAGCACGACCAGCCGCTCGAACAGGGCGCGGGTCGGCGCCTCCCAGTCCGGGGCCAACTCGACCGCCCGCCGCCACAACGGCGTCGGGTCGGGCGGCGGGGCCGGCTTCCGCCGCGCCCGCGACCGGCCGAAGAAGCTCGACATCATCTCGCGCAGTTCGCGGTGCGGGTCGTCGGCCAGGTCGGCGGCGTGGGCGGCCATCCGATGGAGGATCATCGCGCGCGCCCGCCGGGCGAGGTCGGCCGGCCACCCAGGCGGGTTCGACCCCAGCCACGCCTCGTAGGCCGCCCAGTGGCGGTTGGCGGCCTCGTCGTCCTTGCCGTCCTCGCGGGCCAGCGCCTCCAGCCGGTGGAACTCGGGGTCGTCGGCCGGCGGGCCGAACAGCTTGCGGAACCGCGGCAGGTCGGCCGGTTCGCCGTGCGTCAGGATCGACCGGTACAGGCAGTTCGCCAAGTGGCCCACCAGATGCGGCGCCTGCTTGCGGATCATTGGTAGAAGCTGTTCGGCCCGGCGGAACGCGGCGGTCAGCGACCGGTCACGGGACAGATCAGCGCGAAGTTGTCGCAGGCCGGCGAGCAGCCCGTCGGACGTGAGCGCTTCCAGTTGCCGTTCCAGGTCGGCGGCCGCGGCGGGCGACTGCGACCGCTTGAACGCGGGGTCGAGGGCGGCGCGGAGCGGCGCGGCCAGCCGGGCCGGCAGCCGGTCGGCACTGAGCCGCTGCCAGTTCTCCAGCGCGCGGCCGCCGTCCCCGGCCGTGTACGCAAACAGCCCGCGCAGCAGCACCTTCCATTCGAGGAACGGCGACTGCAACCCGACACCTTGCAGCGCGGCGCGGGCGGCGTCGTCGTCGCCGGCTTCGTAGCGCGCGAACGCGAGCAGGACCGCGTCGTAGGCGGGGTGCAGCTCGGCCGGCAGCGCGGTCCGGTCGCGCTGCCGCACCGCGCGATCGGCGGGGTGCTCGCGGACGGTCGGCCGCGGGGGCTGGGGGGCGGTACGAGTCCGGGCCAAAGGCGGTGCCTCCGAAGAGGAGCGGCGGGCGGCGCCGGCGGACCCGTGTACTATAACCGAACCTCCGCCCCTGACCACCTGGGTGCCATGACGATCGCCGAAGCCCACCTGCTCAGCCCGTACCGCCCGCCGACCAGCTACCCGGTCAGCCTCAACCCGGACGAGGCGTCCGCCTGGCTGTCGGGGTACTTTGCCCTGTGGCACCCGGCGGTGCTGGCCCGGATCGGCAAGCCGCCGACGGTGTCCTCGTCCTACGACCACGACCAGCCGGGCGACGGCAACGTCTACGCCGTCGCCGAGGGGCCACACCTGTACCAGCCCGACGACTGGCCCGACCGGGTGAAGGAGGCGAAGGCGATCGCCTTCCGCGCGACGGCCGACCGCCGCGAAACGCTGGAGAACCTCAAGCAAGCCCTGATCGAGGCGGGCGACAGCTCGACGCTGATTTACACCACGCCAGAGATCGTCCGGCAGTTCGCCGGCCTGGGATACGGCTACCTGCTTGTGGACACGCTCTTCGACGCCAGCGAACACGACCGCCTGCTCGACGCCGAGGGGTTCTGGGCGGACGTGGCCGCCGCGGTGCGGGCGGCGACCCACCAGGACACCGAGCGGGAAGCGACGATCCACCTGCGGGCCGCGGCCGAGAAGCTGCGGTCGGCGCGGGAGTCGCTGAACTCCAACTCGATCCACCTGCTCGATTGGGCGATCCTCGACCGCGATAAGCTGGACCACCCGTGGCCCGCCTCGCTGGAACGTGGCCTGCCACTGACCGTCCTGGCCTCGGCCGAGTTGCTGTCCCTACTCGCCACGGAATACTCCGGCCGGTTCGCCGAGCTGAGGAGCAAGTTTCAGCCGAACTTGCCGTCGGCGGTGGACCTGGCCTGCGGCTCCTACCGCGAGCGCGAGGACGCCCTGCTGCCGATCGAGTCGCAGATGTGGAACCTGACGAAGGCCAGGCAGGCGGTGCGCGAACTCTTCGGCGTCGAGGCGGAGGTCTACGGCCGCAAGCGGTCGGCCAGCCACCCGCAGTTGCCGGCGTGGCTGCAACACTGCGGCTACCAGAAGGCGGTGGTGGTCAGCTTCGACGGCGCCCTGACCCCGGCCCGCAACGCGGCGGTGGTCAACTGGCCCAGCCCGGACGGCAAGTCCATCGACGGCTTCGCCCGCGAACCGCAGTCGGCGGCCGACCCGGCGACGTTCTTCAACCTCGCCTACACGCTGCACCAGGCGCTGGCGCAAGACTCGGCCCCGACGGCCGCGCTGGCCCACAAGGGCGACCCGGCCGCCGTCGGCTACGACGAGTTGATCGCGCTGTCCGAACTGGGCGACGTGGTCGGCGCGTGGACCGGGCTGGGCCGTTACCTGGCCGAGTACCCCTACGGCGAGTACCTCGGCGCTTCGACCGCGGACGACTTCTTCGCCGACTACCTCGACGAGCGCGTCACGACCCTGCACCGCCCGGACCCGGTCAGCGGCTTCGCCTGGCACCTGCGCTTGCGGCGACGCCTGGACTCGGCCTACGCGCTGGCGGCGCTGCACCGGAGCCTGACGCCGATCCTGCCGGAGGAGCAAGAGGCGCTAAAACGGCTGGACGAGTTGGAGGACGCGATCGAGACGCGGGGTGCGGACCCTGGGACCGCGGCCGTCCCGGCCGCTCTTGCTACGCACGTCGAGGACCTCTCGGGTAATCCGGACAGGCTCCTCTCGGATATAGCAAGAGCGGCCGGGACGGCCGCGGTCCCGGGGGACGAACTCGACGCCAAGCTCCTCGCCGCCGAGTCCGAGTGGGCCAAGCGCCTCGCCGACCGCCTCCAGGCCCGCTCGGCGGAGGGGCAGCCAGGCTTGATGGTGTTCAACCCCTGTGGCTTCGCCCGGCGCGTCGCGCTGGAACTGGACGACTTCCCCGGCCCGATCCCGGTCGCCGACCCGGTGAAGGCCGCCCAGTTCGACGGTCGTGCCGCGAAGCTGGTCGTGGAGGTGCCGGCCCTCGGTTTCGCATGGATACCACGGCAAACGTCGCCTAACATCGCGCCGCCGAAGCCGCGCATCAAGACCGCCGACGGGCACACCGTCCGCAACGAGTTCTTCGAGGCGGAACTCGACCCCGCGACCGGCGGCCTGCGGTCGTTCCGCGACGCCCGGCTACGGATGAACCGCCTGGGGATGCAGCTCGTCTTCAACCCCGGCAGCAAGACGCGCTGCCGATCGGTGACGGCGACCGCCGGGGCCGCGCTGGGCGAGGTGGTTGCGGAGGGCGACATCCTAGACGAGCACGATGGACTGCTGGCGACGTTCCGCCACCGGCTGCGGGCGTGGGTCGGCCGGCCGGCGCTGGAGGTGTTCATCGAGCTGGACCCGACGCACGCCCCGACCGGCTACCCGTGGCACGCCTACTACGCGGCCCGGTTCGGCTGGCGCGACGACCGGGCGGCCCTCTTCCGCGGTGTCAACGGCGCCAACGTCCAGACCAGCTACACCCGCCCGGTGTCGCCGGACTACCTCGAAGTGCGGCTGCTCGCGGAGCGGAGCTTTATCTTCACCGGCGGCTTGCCGTTCATCCAGAAACACGGCACCCGCATGGCCGACGTGATCCTGGTCCCCGAGGGCGAGCAAGCTCGGCGCTTCGAGTTGCTCTTAGCTATGGACCGCGAGTACCCGATGCAGACGGCCGCCGGGTGGGCCGCCCCCGCGCCGGTGGTGCTCACGGACAACGGGCCGCCGCCGGTCGGCCCGAGCGGGTGGCTGGGGCACCTCGATTTGCCGAGCCTGCTGCTGACCGAGCTGCGGCCGGTCGAGGCCGGCGACGGGGCCGTGCGGGCGGTGGCGGCGCGGCTCATCGAGTGCAGTGGCTACGGCGGCACGGCCGATTTGCAGTTCGCCCGCGACGTGGCGCGGGCCGGGCTGATCGACGGCGAGGGGAACCCGCTGCACGAGCTGACGGTGACGGACGGGGCGGTGCCGCTGGAGTTCTCCGCCGGCGAGACGTTCCGGGTCAAGGTCGCGTGGGCGTGAGCGTCATCCCCTGGGACCGCGGCCGTCCCGGCCGCTCTTCCTTCACCCGGCGGGGACGCTGGGTTGAAGTCGGAGGCCACCGACCGTCGCAGCAAGAGCGGCCGGGACGGCCGCGGTCCCAGGGGATGGCCCGCCCGACATGCGACGTTACCCGCCCGTTACACGCCGCGCGGTAGTAATCGACTCACCGATCTGCTACGTCCTATCAATAGGTCCGTCCGTCGCCCCCGCCGGAGTCGTTCCATGCGGGTACTCTTCGTCGCGCTCGTCGCGTTCGGCTTCGCCTCACGGCTAACCGCCGCGGATGATGAACTCGCCCGGAAAGCGCGGCGCATCTTTGAAGCCAACTGCCATCGCTGCCACGGACGCGATGGCGCCGTCGAGGGCGGACTGAACTACGTCACCGACCTCGGCAAGCTCGTCGCCCGCAAGAAGGTCGTCCCCGGCAAGCCGGACGGCTCCCGGCTGTTCCGCCGGCTGGACGACGGGTCGATGCCGCCCGAGGGCGAAAACCCGCGGCCGTCGGCGGACGACGTGGCGGTCATCAGGAAGTGGATCGCGGCCGGCGCGCCGGGTGATCCCACTTCGGCCGTCCGCAAGCCGATCTCGTCGGCCGACGTGCAGGACCTCGGCCTCGCCGATTTGGAGAAGTTCGACCGCCGGGCCAGACGGTTCCAGCGGTACTTCACCCTCGCCCACCTGCACAACGCCGGGCTGGGTGACGACGAACTGCAAACCTTCCGCAACGCCCTCTCGAAGCTCGTCAACAGCCTGTCGTGGCACCCGACGGTCCGCGTGCCGGAGCCGATCGACCCGGCGAAGACCGTCCTCCGCATCGACCTGCGCTGGTACTCCTGGGACGCGAGCACCTGGAACCGCGTCCTCGGCGAATACCCCTACGGCGTCCTCGACGACTCCGTCACGGCCCGCGCGGTCGTCGTCGGCACCGCGACCAAGATGCCCATCGTCCGCGGCGACTGGTTCGTCGCCACGGCCTCCCGGGCGCCGCTGTACTACGACCTCCTGCAAGTCCCGCAGAACCTCGCCGAGTTGGAGCGGCAACTGCGCGTCGATGCGGAGGCGGACATCCGCCAGGACCGCGTCGCGCGGGTTGGGTTCAACGGCTCCGGCGTGTCGCGGTTCAACCGCGTCCTCGAACGGCACCCGTCGGTCCACGGGGCGTACTGGCGGACCTACGACTTCGACGAGCCGCCCGCGAACCTCATCGACCGCGCCGCCGGCACCCTGCTCCCCGACCGGCGTAACATCTTCGCCTTCCCGCTCGGGCCGGGTCTTGTCGAGCGGCCGTTCCAACATGCGGGAGGCGAGGCGATCTTCGAGCTGCCCAACGGGCTGCACGGCTACATCGTCGTCCGGGCCGACAACACCCGGCTCGACAAGGGCGCGACCGCCATCGTTAGCGACCCGAGGCGGCCGGACCGCGCGGTCGAGGCCGGCGTGTCGTGCATGTCCTGCCACCTCACCGGCATCAACCCGAAGGCCGACCAGGTCCGCGACCACCTGGCGAAGAACCCGAAGGCGTTCACCCGGGCCGACGCCGAGTTGATCCGCGGGCTGTACCCGCCGAAGGAGAAGTCGCTCAAGCTGATGGCGGAGGACGCGAAGCGCTATACCGCGGCGGTGGCAAAAGCCGGGGCGAAGGTCGGCCGGACGGAGGCGGTCAGCACGATCACGCTGCGCTACGAAGCGGACCTGGACCTGCCGCAGGCCGCGGCCGAGGTCGGGCTGACGGCCGACGAGTTCGGCCTGCGGGTCGGCGAGTCGGCGACACTGGCGAAGCACTTCGGCGCATTGCGGGCGCCCGGCGGCACCGTGAGCCGGCAGATCTGGGTGCAGGCGTTCGGCGACGCGGTCCGCGAGCTGCAACTGGGCACGCTCTTCCAGGCGAACCTGCTCGGCGCCCAACTTGGCGACAACACCGGCGAGGCCGACCCGCTCGAAGCGCCGGGGGACGTGGCGAACGCTGTCGCGTTCAGTGCCGACGGCCGGCGGGCGCTCATCGCTTCGGCCGACCGCAGCGTCCGCCTCTGGGACGTGGAAGGCCGCCGGGACGTGCGGCGCCTCATCGGGCACACGGCGTCGGTGTGGGCGGTGGCGTTCTCGCCGGACGGGTCGAAGGCGATCAGCGGCGGCATGGACGGGTCGGTGCGGGTCTGGGACCTCGCCACCGGCTCGGAGCTATCGAAGCTCGACGGCCATCTCGGGCTGGTGTCGGCGGTCGCGTTCTCCCCGGACGGCGCGAAGGCGATCAGCGGCGGCTACGACGGGTCGGTCGTCTGGTGGGACGTGGCGACCGGCCGCGAGCTGCGCCGGCTCGACGGCGAGGCGAAGTCCGTCCACGCGGTCGCACTGCACCCGTCGCGGCCACTCGCCGCGGTCGCCGCGGATCGGTCGGTGATCCTGTGGGACACGGCGACCGGCGACGTGGTGAAGCGGTGGAGTGCCCACGACGCAGCGGTGACGTGCGTTCGCTTTGCCGAGGGCGGGGCGCTGCTCCTGACCGGCGGCGACGACGGCCGGGTGCGCGTCTGGGACGCAACGGACGGGGCATTGCGCGCCACGCTGGACGGCCACCGTGGCGGCGTCCGCGGGCTGGCGTTGAAGCCCGGCGGCCGATGGCTCCTGTCGGCATCGGCGGACCGGACCGTGTGGCTCTGGGATTTGACCGCGAAGAAGGAAGTTGCCGTGTTCCGCAAGCACGCGGCGCCGGTGCTGGCGGTCGAGTGGCTGCCGAGCGGCGTGCAGACGCTCTCCGGCGACCGCGACCTGAAGACCCTGATCTGGGACGTGAAGAAGTTCCTGACCGGGCCGGCCCTACCGGACAAGATTCCGATAGCAAAGTGACCGGCAGGATTACCTGCTTCACATCCGAGCCGCGACCGTCAGGGAGCGGTCCTTCACATCCGCGACCGTCAGGGAGCGGTCCGCGCCAACCGCTCCCTGACGGTCGCGGCTCGGATCTGGCGGCTTGACATCCACTGTTCTGAACTTATGGATACTACGGGGAGGCAGTTCCACTCATACGCTCGGACGGGGATCAGATTGCCACATTGCCACTCCCGGAAGTGGCAATCTGACCGCCTGACTAAGGCGACAGTGGCAATATTCATGTTCATAGCCGAGCCAGCGCATCGACCCAGCCCTGGACGCTCGGCTCCAGCCATTGAAAGACCAGTATCCCGGGCAGCACCCCCAGCACCACCGCCAGCACCGTGAACGGGAACAGCACCACGAACTCCCGTACCGACAGGTCCGGGAAGCCCGCCGTCGCTGGGTTCGTGCCGAGGAACACGCGCTGCCAGGTCCAGAGCAGGTAGCCAGCGGTGAGGATCGTTGTCAGGATCGCCGGGATTGCCAGAGCGGGGGAAAAGTTCCACGCGGCCAGGATTACCATGAACTCGCCGACGAACCCGCACAGCGCCGGCAGGCCCATCGACGCGAAGAACAGCACCACGGAGAGGCCGCCGAAGAGCGGCATCGGCTCCATCAGCCCGCCGAGTCGGTCCACTTCGCGGTGGTGCGCCCGGTCGTAGACGACGCCGACCACGAAGAAGAGCGCGGACGCGGTGATGCCATGCGCGAGCATCTGGAAGACGGCGCCGTTGACGCCCCACTCCCAGTACGCGGCCCGCGCGCCCGTGGACCACGCCGCCAGCCCCAGCACCACGTAGCCCATGTGGCTGACCGAGCTGTACGCGAACAGCTTCTTGAAGTCGGTCTGGCCCATCGCCACGAGCGCCCCGTAGACGATGCCGACCACGCCGATGAGGCCGACCCACCAGGAGAGTTCGCTCGCCGCCCACGGGCAGAGCGGGTAGGCGAAGCGGATCAGCCCGTAGCCGCCGAGCTTCAAGAGTACCCCGGCCAGGATCATCGA
>DASSAT010000011.1:0-7476 GCA_035699305.1 Fimbriiglobus sp.
CCGCGTCCGGTGGGTCGGCGCTCCAAGACACGCTTGACCAACCCTACGAAAGTCACGCCGGCTTCGCCGCGGGCAGTGGACCCGCGTCCGGGGGTGGCGCGCCGTAGGACAGCGGCACCTCGCCGCGCGGCAGCGCCGGCAGCCGCAATCGCAGGAACGCCCACAGCAAGACGCCCGCCGCGAAGATGGCGACGCTGATCCACTGCGACAGCGTCAGGTTCAGCGCATACGTCGGCTCGATGCGGATCGCCTCGTTCAGGAACCGGTGCGCCGCGTACCCGAGCATCAGCACCACCATCACCTCACCGTCCCGGCCGCGGAACGGCTGGAACGCCAACAACAACAGCGTCAGCAGCACCATGCTGACCGTCTCGTAGATCTGGGTCGGGAAGAACGGCACCGTCCGCGGGGTGAACGCCAGCGGTATCGCCTGTCCGCCGCGCTCCACTTCGAGGTCCAGTTCGCCGCGGCCGCGCGGCCAGTCGCGGACCGTCTCCCAGAGCGAGTCCCGCGCCGTCAGCAGCACCCCGGGCGGGCGCACCGCCGCCGCCTTCGCCGCCGCCGCCCGGTACGCCGCCGGGTCGTCGAACGCCACACGCGTGTCCGCCGAATCCGGCTTCCCGACCGCGACCCCGCCCCCAGCCGTCAGCACCTCGACGACCGGGCCGACCGCGTCCGCCACGCCGGACACCTCGACGATCGCCCGGTTCGGCCGGCCGTTGACGCGGACCACCTTGTCCCCGGCTTGCAGCCCGGCCCGCTCCGCCGCCGACCCCGGCTCGACACCCGTGACCACCGACCGCGGGTCGCCGACCCCGAACGCCGGCGACGGGGACACGGCGAACCCAGTGGACGTCTGCAACCCGTGGATCTCCGGCAGCCGGTCGTCGCCGGACGCCGGGCGGACCACCTGGTCGCGGGCGTGGGCCGGCAACAGCGGGAACTTTCCCAGCTCCGGTGCCAGCGGCACCGGCTGGCACTCCTCGCACACCGGCTGGCCCCAGCAGCAGCCGTTGAGGTAGCAGCCAACCCGGCCGACCGCCAGCCCCAGCGCGATCAGCGGCGCCACCGCGTCGGCCAGCTTCCACCCGCTCACCCGGAACCGCCGCATCACGAACCAGTAGAACAGCCCGTACCCGACCAGCCCGCCGAACACCGACCCGTAGAAGACGATTCCGCCGTTCCAGATTTGGAAGAATGCCAGGAGCTTGCTCTGGCCGCGGAACTGGTCGGCGTACTGGATCATGTACACGACGCGGGCGCCGGCAATGCCGAACAGAAAGATCAGGATGGCGAAGTCCTGGAGCTTGTCCTTGGGCAGCCCGACCTGGACGACCCGCCGCGGCCCCCAGACCATCGCGGTCAGGACGAAGGTGAAGAACAACATCGCCCCGAACCCGTACAGCGGGATGCCGTCCGGCTGGAACCACTGGTCGGTGAACGGAACGTGGAAGAGAACCTGTTGCATGTTGATAAATCCCAAATCCCAAGCACCAAATCCCAACTAAGACATCCAGTACCAAAACCAAGCCCTGAACACCACCCCGCCCACTCCGTTTGGGATTTGGTCTTTGGGATTTGGAAGTTCCCCGTCAGGGGACGGGCAGGTGGTCCAGCACGCGCTGCACGATCTCGTCGGGCCGCTTCTCCTCGGCCTCGGCCTCGTAGGAGATCATGACCCGGTGCCGCAGCACGTCCGGGGCGGTGCGCTTCACGTCCTCCGGGGTGACGTACGCGCGGCCGGCCAGGAAGGCGTGCGCCTTCGATGCCCGCAACAGCGCCAGCGTCGCCCGCGGGCTGGCCCCGTACTGCACCCACCCGGCCAGGTCCAGCCCGTACTCCCCGGGGTAGCGGGTCGAGCGGACCACGTCCAGCAGGTACTGCTTCACCTTCGGGTCGGTGTACGTCTCGTCCACGGTTCGGCGAAGGGCCGCCAGCTCCTCGGGGCTGAGCACGGGGTCGATGTCGGTCTCGGCGTCCACGCTGCCCATCCGGTCGAGGATCGCCAGCTCGTCCGCCTTGCCGGGGTAGCCGACCACCACCTTGAGCATGAACCGGTCCACCTGCGCCTCGGGCAGCGGGTACGTTCCTTCCTGCTCGATCGGGTTCTGCGTCGCCAGCACGAAGAACGGCCGCGGCAGCGGGAACGTCGCGTCGCCGATCGTCACCTGCCGCTCCTGCATCGCTTCGAGCAGCGCCGACTGCACCTTGGCCGGGGCGCGGTTGATCTCGTCGGCCAGCACCACGTTGGCGAACACCGGCCCCGGCTTGACCGTGAACTCGCCGGTGCGGGGGTTGTAGATTTGCGTCCCGACCACGTCCGCCGGCAGCAGGTCCGGGGTGAACTGGATGCGGCGGAAGGTCAGATGCAATGCGCGGGCGACGGTCCGCACCGCGAGCGTCTTCGCCAGCCCCGGGACGCCTTCGAGCAGGATGTGGCCGTCGGTCAGCAGGCCGATCAGCAGCCGGTCGAGGAGCGCCCGCTGGCCGATCAGCACGCTCTCGACCGCCCGGTAGAACGTGTCGAGCCGGTCGCGGTGCGGGGCGGGCGGGTCGGCGGTCATGCGGCTCCTGTCTCCGGCGGGTTACTGAATTATACGGGGTGACGGTGGCGCCGGTCGCGCGGCCCTCTCATCCGGTTCTCACGGCGGGATTCGCTGGCTGTCGGTCGGCGTTCTCAGAATAATCAACCTCATCCTTGCCTCCCGCCATCTTTTCCCACCCGGAGGAGTCCCACCGTGACGTTCCGCGCCCTGCTGCCAGCCGGCCGTCCGACCGGGCTCGCGGTCGTGCTGGGGTTTGCCGTCTGCGTCCTGGCGGTCCCGGCCGACCTGACCGCCCAGGCGCCCGCGGCCAAGCGACCCCTCAAGCACTCCGACTACGAGATCTGGAACTCCGCGTCCGGCTTCCGCCTCGCCCCGGACGGCACGCACCTGGTCTACAACTTCACCCCCGCCAAGGGCGACGGCGCGGTCGTCATCCGCAACGTCCCGACGGGGACCGAGCACCGCATCCCCAGCGGCGGCAAGGCGGTCGCCGCGAAGCAGACCGAGCCGCCGGCCGCGACGAGCGGGCTGGCCCAGTTCACCCCGGACTCGAAGAAGATCGTCCTCAACCTCGCCCCGCCGCGGTCTGCCGTGGACCGGGCCAGTGCTGCCAAGACGAAACCGAGCGACCAGCCCAGGACGGTGCTGGCGGTGATCGACCTCGCCACCGGCAAGGTCACGGACCGGTTCGAGAAGGCCCGCAGCTTCAGCGTCGTCGGGACCGGGGCCGGCTACCTGGTCGCCCACAAGGAGCCGAAGGCCGCGGACCGGCCGAAGGGGAAGGACCAGCCGAAGGAGCCGCCGGAGGGACCGCGCCGGGCCGGCCGCCGGGGCTTCGGCGGCCGCGGGGCGGGCGGTCCGACCCCGCCGCGGCCGACCACCGGCACCGACCTCGTCGTCCGCGACCTCGCCGACGGCAGCGAGACGGTCATCCCCGACGTGGCCGAGTTCTCGGTGACGAAGGACCACAAGCAGATCGTCTACGCCGTGCTGTCGAAGACCGCCGGCCGCAACGGCGTCTACGTCGCCCCTCTCGCCGCCGCGGCCGACGCAATCCCCGTGCGGACCGGCCCCGGCCGGTACTTCCGCCTCACCTGGGACGAGCAGCAGACCCAGCTCGCGTTCTTCTACGCCGAGCCGGGCCAGACACCGACCCCCGAGCCGCCCCCGCCGAAGACCGACGATGGGGAGGACCTCGACCAGCAGCGCCCGTCGCCGCGGCCGTCGGGCCAGACGGTCCCCGCCCCGCCGCTGCCGCCGGCCCGGGTGCATGTGTTCGTATGGTCGCGGACCGTCAAGCCGTTGATCGCCCGCCGCCCGATGGCGGCAGTCGCCTCAGCCGTGGCCTACACCGCGCCCGAGGGTCGGACCGCCGCCGAGGTCTTCGGCCCGGACACCCCCGGCCTCAAGACGGGCTACCGCGTCGTGGACCGCGGCGGGCTGGACTTCACCGCCGACGGGCGCAAGCTGACCGTCGGCGTCGCCCGGGTGCCGGACAAGCCGACGGACCCGGCCCCGACCAACCCCGCGGGCGCCGTCGCCGGGCCGGCGGGCCGGCTCGTCCCGACCCCGCGCCCCGACGACCGCATCGACCTGGACATCTGGCACTGGAAGGACGAACTCGTCCAGCCGATGCAGAAGGTCCGCCGCGGCGGTCTCGGGGAACGCAACCAGCGGGCCGTCTACTTCCTCGACACCAGACAGGCCCGCCAACTCGGCGACGAGGACACGACCGTCCTCGTCCCCGGCCACGGCGACTGGGCGCTGGCCTCCAGCGACAAGACGTACCGCGGCAAGCAGTGGCTCTCGCCGACCCCGCGCGACTACGCGCTCGTCAACGTCCGTACCGGCGAGAGCAAGCCCCTCTTCCGCGGCTACGAGGGGAGGCTCTACCGGTCGCCCCGGGGCAAGTGCCTGGTCGCCTTCGACGGCAAGCACTGGCACGCCCAGCCCTGCCCGGACGGCAAGCCGATCAACCTGACCGCGAAGCTGAAGGTGAAGTTCGCCAGCGAGGACTACGACAGCCCGAGCGTCGCCCCGCCCTACGGGCTGATCGGGTTCACCCCGGACGAAAAGCACGTCCTGCTCGCCGACCGCTACGACATCTGGAAGGTTGCCGTGGACGGCAGCGGCGCCGAGAACGTCACCAAGATCGGCCGGCAGTTGAAGACCCGGTTCCGCCCGGTCCGGCTCGACGCCGAGGACCGTTCCGACGATCAGGCCATCGACCTGTCGAAGCCGATGCTGCTCGCCGCCGAGAACCTGGAGACCTACGACAGCGGGTACTACCGGCTGGAGCCGGGGCGCGCGCCGAAGATGCTGCTCATGGGCGCCCGGGGCTACGGCCTGCCGACCAAGGCGAAGCACGCCGACGTCTACCTGTTCACCGTCCAGACCTTCGCCGTCTACCCGGACTACTACGTCGCGGACAAGGACTTCACGGAGGTGAAGCGCGTCACGGACGTCAACCCCCGCGTTCGGGAGTTCAACTGGGGCAAGGCGGAACTGGTCCATTACAAGAGCGCCGACGGGGTGCCCCTGAAAGGCGTCCTCGTCAAGCCCGAGGACTTCGACCCGGCGAAGAAGTACCCGATGATCGTGTACATCTACGAGCGGTTGTCGCAGAACCTGTACACCTTCCGGCAGCCGGCGGCCGGCACGTCGATCAACCCGACGTACTACGCCAGCAACGGCTACCTGGTGTTCATGCCGGACATCGCCTACACCGTCGGCTCGCCGGGGCAGAGCGCGATCAAGTGCGTCTTGCCGGCGATCCAGGAGGTGGTGGACCTGGGGTTCGTCAAGGAGGACGCGATCGGCATCCAGGGGCACTCCTGGGGCGGCTACCAGATCGCCTACATGGTGACGCAGACCAACCGCTTCAAGGCGGCAGCAGCGGGCGCCCCGGTGTCGAACATGACCAGCGCCTACGGCGGCATCCGCTGGGGCAGCGGCTTGCCGCGGCAGCTCCAGTACGAGAGGACGCAGAGCCGGATCGGCAAGACGCTCTGGGAGGCGCCGATGCGGTACATCGAGAACTCGCCGGTGTTCATGGCCGACCGGGTGCGGACGCCGCTCTTGATCCTGCACAACGACCAGGACGACGCCGTCCCCTGGTATCAGGGGATCGAATACTACCTGGCGCTGCGACGGCTGGGCAAGGAGTGCTACCTGCTCAACTACAACGGCGAACCGCACGGCCTGCGCCGGAAGGCAACGCAGCGGGACTACACCATGAGGATGCAGCAGTTCTTCGACCACCACCTCAAGGGCGCCCCGGCTCCCGAGTGGATGACGAAGGGCGTCCCGTTCAACGAGCGGGACAAGGAAAAGGAGCAGTGGAAGAAGCTGTTTGAACCGGTAAAGAAATAAGGGCGTCAAGCCCACGGACGGCCGTCCGTTGGGCTTCTTTCATCTCGTGGAGGCCCACCGTGGCGCGGCTCCTCGTACTCGTTCTTTGTCTCGTCCCCGTCCCCGCGATTGCGCAGGACGCGCTGCGCACCGTCGCCGAGCGGACCGACTACCGCGAGACCTCGCGCCACGCCGACGTGACGCGGTTCTGCGAGCAACTGGCGAAGCATTCGCCGCTTGTCCGCCTGACCGACTTCGGCACCAGCACCGAGGGCCGCAAGCTGCATCTGCTGGTCCTCTCCAACCCGCCGGTCGCCACGCCGGAGGAGGCGGCGAAGTCCGGCAAGCCGGTGGTGCTGGCGTTCGCCAACATCCACGCCGGCGAGGTGGACGGCAAGGAGGCGGTGCTGGCGCTGGCCCGCGACCTCGCGGCCGAGAAGAGCCTTCTCAAGAAACTGGTGGTGCTGATCGTCCCGAACCTGAACCCGGACGGCAACGAGAAGATCGACCCGAAGAACCGCACGTCGCAGAACGGCCCGACCGCGGGCGTCGGCATCCGCGCCAACGCTCAGGGCTTCGACCTGAACCGCGACTTCATCAAGCTGGAGAGTCCGGAAATCCGCGGCCTCGTTCGGCTGTTCGACCGGTGGGGGCCGCTGCTCGTGGTGGACTGCCACACGACCAACGGCAGCTACCACCAGTACACGCTGACCTACGACGGCCCGCGCTACCCGGCCGCCGACCCGCGGCTCGTCGAGGCGGGGCAGGGCAAGATATTGCCGGACCTCGCGGCCCGGGTAAAGAAGGCGACCGGGTTCAACTGCTTCGGCTACGGCAACTTCTCCCGCGACAAGACGCGATGGGAGACGTACCCGTCCAGCCCGCGGTTCAGCACGCAGTACCTCGCGCTGCGCGGCCAGGTCGGGCTGCTCTCGGAGTCGTACACCTACGCCCCGTTCGCCGACCGGGTGAAGGCGAGCTACGCCTTCGTCCGCGCCGCGTTCGACTACGCCGCGGAACATGCGGACGAACTAACGAAGCTAACGGCCGACGCCGCCAAGCCGCGGGAGCGCGCCGCGTTGCGGACGAAGACCGTCGCGGAGGCGAAGGGGGCCACCGCCCTCGGCTACGTGGAGACGACGAAGGATGGCCGCCGCGTCCGCACCGACACACCGAAGGACTACCCCGTCACGCTGGTGACGAAGTGCGAGCCGACGTTGGAGGTCGATATGCCGGCCGCGTACCTGATCCCGCCGGGGTTCCCGGCCGCGGTCGAGACGCTGCGCCGGCACGGCATCAAGCTGGAGGAGTTGACCGAAGCGGTCGCGGTCGAAGGCCAGGCGTACACGGTCACGGAGGCTCACAAGGCGAAGAACGAGTTCCAGAAGCACGCGCTGGTGACGCTGGAGGTGAAGCCGGGGAAGGTGAAGCAAACCGTCCCAGTTGGCAGCGTGGTGGTCCCGACCGCGCAGCCGCTAGGCAACCTCGCCGCATACCTGCTGGAGCCGCAGGCCGAGGACGGGCTGGCGGCGTGGAACTTCTTCGACAAGGGGCTTGCCGTCGGCAAGCCGTTCCCGGT
>DASSAT010000012.1:0-4013 GCA_035699305.1 Fimbriiglobus sp.
CGGACTGGCTGCCGACGGTGGCGGTGATCGTGCCGGTCAATGCCCTGCGGACGGCGTCCTCCGGGGTGGCGGCCTCGGCCACGGTGATCCCCCGCAGGTCGTGCGGGGTCAGCCGCAGTTCGCCGGCGTGGGTGGCGACCGTCTCCCCCGGTTCGCCGGCCGCCGGGCTGAGCAGGGTGACGGCGTACACCGTCGGGACCGTCCGGTCCTCCAGTCGCTCAACACTCAGGCGGTTCCGATTGCGCCGACGGGGGGGGGGCAGAGCGGTTCATCGCGTCAGTCCATCCGTGAGGGAGAGGAGGCCGGGTCGGACTGCCGGAGAAAGGTTAATCCGTCCAGGCCGGGCCGGTCAAGCAAAATCGCCCGGCGAATCCGATTCTTCACATCGTTTCGGTCAGCCGTGCAGCGTCCCGGCCGCGATCAGGCCGAGGATCGCCGCGCCGAGGACGAGCCGGTAGACGACGAACACCGCCGTCGAGTAGCGCTTCAGGAAGTGCAGCAGCCACGCGATCGCCAGGTAGCCGACCACCGCCGACACCGCCAGCCCGACCGCCAGCGGCGCCACCTCCTCGCCGAACAGCTTCGACCGCTCGTCGTACAACTCCTTCACCCCCGCGGCGAACACGCTCGGCAACGATAAGAGGAACGAGAACCGCGCCGCCGCCGGCCGCGACAGCCCGGCGAACAGCCCGGCGGTGATCGTCGTCCCCGACCGGCTCGCCCCCGGCATCAGCGCCAGCGCCTGCCACAGCCCGACCCAGACCGCCGTCGCCCAGCCGACCTCGGTCTCGCTCTTGCCCGGGTTGGCGACGTTCCGCCGCGCCCGCGCCCACACCTCGGCCAGTGCCATCAAGAGCGCGAAGACGATCGCCACCCAGGCCATCGCGGTCAGGTTGTAGAAGGTGGCCTTGAGCCAGCCCTTCCACAGCCCGCCGACGACCACCGCCGGCACGGTACCCAGCACGATCAGCCACGCCATCCGCGACTCCGGCGTGCTGGCGATCCGGCGCGCCTTCCAGTCGCCGACGACGGCGCGGCTCAGGGCGAGGATGTCGGTGCGGAAGTACCACAGGACGGCGACGAGGGTGCCGAGCTGGATGACGGTGGTGAAGGCGTCCTCGGGGTTGGCGTGGCCGAGCGCCTGCCGGACGGCGAGCAGGTGCGCGGTGCTGCTGATCGGCAGGAACTCGGTCAGCCCTTGCACGACCCCGAGCAGGGCGGCTTCCCAGAGGTGCATGCGCGGGCCTCGCGGACACGAGAACCCGGCTATGGTCGGCCGGACCGCCCCCGGCGGCAAGGGCGGGGCGGCGGCCAGCTACTTCGCCCCGACCCGCCGCAGCACGCCGGGCAGGTTGTAGACGCGCCGGCGGCCGTGTGGGTCGTAGTCCTTGAAGTCGAGCACCTTGCTGCCGAGTTCCGGGACGAAGTTGCCGGTCTTGTGCAACGTCCCCTTGATGAGCCGCCCGGACCGGTACTCGTAAACTTCCTCGTGTTCGGGCCTCTCTTCCATCCTCCTCGTCTTCGGCCGGGGCAGGGTGTAGTAGAAGTCGAACGTATTGGCGGCGTACACGGGTGGGTGCGTGTGGGTGACCACAGACCGCGGTAGCAGGGGCAAATCCGGATCGGGGATGAACTCGCCCTCGTCGCTCAGCCGGCCGAACTCCATCACCTCGCCGATCACCCGCGCGACGGCCGGGGGCTTCTTGTCGTGGGCGAGTTCGCGGAACAGCGTGAACTCGAACCCCGACGGGGTGCCGGCCTTCGGCGGCTCGGCGCCTTTCGGTAGCCCATTCGGGAACTGCTTCTTCCGCTCTTCGGTCCAAAAGGCCGGAACCGTCTCGACGAGGTTCCACACGATGCGGTCCGGGTTCTTCAGGTCGAACTTCGCGATGTCCGTCACCGTGCTGCCGATTTCAGGGACGAAGACCGAATAGGGCTTGTCCACCGACGTCCCCCGGATCAGCCGCCCCGAGCGGTGCTCGTAGACCGGCGTTTGACGGGCGATGGTGGTCGAGAAGCCACCGGGCCTCCCACTTCCGGAGTAATCCGGAATAGACCGTGGATCTCGAATGAAGTTGCCATCCCTGTCGAAGACCCCAAACCAGAACGGCCTTCCACGCATGACCTTCACGAACGGCGGCTCGTCTTTGGCTCGCGGGTCGCCAGGGAAGAAGGGAATTGGGCGGAGCGGCTGCTTGACCGGGGGATCGGCGCTTCTCGACCCGGCAGTCAGGATGCAGCACGACACGCCGAGCGCGAGTACGAATGTTCGATGCGCGTTCACGACGCACCTCCTGACTAAACCTGTTCCCAGAAGAACGGCGATGCGTAAAGGCTGTTGTACGTTGGCTCCATGACCTTCGCCGGGTCCCAGTTGCCCCGCACCATCGGGCTGACCGAGACGACCGAGTTCGGAGAGAGCTGAAGCCCGCCCGCCCCAGTGCTCGCCTGGAACACGGCTTGCCAGTTGGCGGATGCCAGCGTGTAGATGGTGAGGTCGGGTTCAGGAAATTGCCACACCACGTACATCCGTGCCTGGAAGGTGGCGTCCATCGAACTCAGATTGCCCGCGAACAGAGCTTCACTGTCGAGAGTCGGGGTATCGACGCTCCAGATCATCTTGCGATTGCTGTCGTAGACCGTCCCTTGAGATGACGGGTAGAACGGCGACGGGGCGCCGCCGACTGCTTCTGGGACATGATCCAGGAGGGGAAACGTCGCAGTCCCGAACGACGGGTTGTACTTGTTGCCGTTGGTCAACTCCACCGCCGGGTTGCCGTGCGACAGCGCAATGACATCTTGCAGGAACCACCCCTTGCCGCCGATTCCCTTCACGTTGAGGTCCGCGGTGTACTTGACCCCCGGCTTGGTACTACCCTGTCCAGCGCCATCGGCTTGCTCTCCCGAGCTGATGCCGAAGATGGCCCCGCCAGCCGTCTTGAGCCAGGTGGCCGTGGGCGGGTCCTTGGGATTGACACTGAACTCGTTGACCACTGGCGTGATGGTCAGGGCCGTCTCGGCCTCTGCCGGTGGCGGAGGGGGTTGGCCCGGCCCCGGCCTGTCGAACGTGGCCGTCACTTTCAGTTTTACGTCGTTCTCCTGCTTCGATGGCTGGGCGCCCTCGACGTAGAACGTGCATGTCGGGTAGTCGGGGAGGGAACCGGAGTACACCCCGTTCCCGGCGTCATTCAGGAGGATCGGGTGCTCCTTGGTCTGGTCCTTCCATAGCCGGATCACGCTGCCGGGTTGCGAGCCGTAGAAATCGACGTAGGTCACGAAGATCTGAATCGGACCGAGCACCGTGTGGCCGTTGGGCGTCACCGTGACCGTCACCGGCTTCAACTCCGGGTCGGCGATCGCCGGACCGGCGGGCGGTTGGTACATCCCGTTCCACGCGCTTATGTCCCGCATCGGGGCCAGGCTGAAGTCCCGAACCGCGGGCAGGCCCAACAAGGTGTTACCGTCGCCGTCCTTCTTCCACGGCGACTTGCTGGTCCGGTTCGCGTTCACCGGGATGTAGGCCGTGGACGGCGTGATTGAGATTGTCGGGTTGGCGAGTAGCAACGACGCGGCCGCGAACTTGACCTCGGTGTCGTCTCCGGCGTCAACGGCCGCGGCGGCGACCGCCGGGGCGAGCAACGCCCCCGGCGTGCCGGTCGTCGGCGATTCTACACCGCCTACCACGACGCTCCCCGCCCCCGTCGTGGCGAGGGCGGCCGGCGTCACGGACACGGGCAAGCCGCGGAACGGCAGAGCCAAGCCGAGGTCGATGCCGCCCGGCAAGCCGACCGAATCCCGGCGCGGTTCGGACCGAAGGTGGCGGACCGGCCGCGGCGCCTCCGCTGTCTGGTCCCCGCCGAGCGGCACGACTTCCAGTCGGTCGTTGATCGCACCCCCGTGCCGTGCCTGCGTCGCCGGCAGGTCATCACGGCTCGCCCCGGCGCGGCTGGATGTCGGGCTTGCCAGCGGGTCCACGGCCGCCACCGGTGAGAGCCACAGGTCAGAGAGCAGCC
>DASSAT010000013.1:0-20399 GCA_035699305.1 Fimbriiglobus sp.
AACAAGCTCGCCGAGGCCAAGGTCCAGGGCAAGCCGCTGGTCGTCTCCCACGTCCCGCCGGCGTACCGGCTCAACCACGGCCGGTTCCTGCTCGTCGCCCGCCAGGTGCCGCTCAACCCGGTGACGCCCGACAGCCCGTACCGCAAGCAACTCGAAAACGAACTCCTCCGGCCGGAGATGGCGATCACCGCCGCGTTGAAGCTGGAGGCGCTGGGGCCGGACAGCCGCCAGCCGCTGCGGGTCGGGCTACAGAGCGAGTCGCCGTGGGTGCGGTTCGCGTCCGCGGAGGCGCTGGCGTACCTCGGCCACTCCGACGGCGCCCGCGACCTCGCCGAGTTGGCCGAGAAGCACCCGTCGCTGCGGTCGCACTGCCTGACCGCGCTGGCGTCGCTGGACGACGCGATCTGCCTGGACCAACTCGCCGAGCTGATGAAGCGGCCGGACCCGCAACTCCGCTACGGGGCGTTCGTGGCGCTGCGGTCAGCATCCGAAGCGCACGAGGCGGTCCGCGGGGTGCGGGTGAACGACTCGTTCTGGCTGCACCATGTCGCGGCCGACTCGCCGCCGATGGTCCACGTCTGCACCGACCGCCGGGCCGAGGTCGTGCTGTTCGGGTCGCTGCAACCGCTCAAGGGGCCGTTCAGCTTCCCGCTGGGCCAGGACTTCACCGTCGCCGCGAAGGGGGACGAGCCGCGGGTGACGGTGACCAAGATCGCGATCAAGGACGGCGAGCCGGTGCCGGTGTCGAAGCAGTGCCTGGCCGATGTCGGCGCGGTGGTGAAGACGCTGGCCGAGTTGGGTGGCACCTTCACCGAGGTGGTCGAGTTCGTCCGCCGGGCGGAGACGGCCGACGCCCTGGCCGCAGCGGTGCAGTACGACGCCCGACCGCGGGGGCTTTCGGTACAACAGCTGGCACAGATCGCCGGGTCCGACCCGTCGATCGAGCGGGCCGACCTGGAGGTGGCGCGGGCCGGGCAGGCCGACGTGGTGCCGGCGTCCTACGACCTGCCGACCGAGGCCGACCGGGTCAAGGCGCAGCCGACGACGCCCGCCCCCGAGCCGGCCCTCAACCGCGACCCGGGCCGCCTCTTCGGGTCCAAGCGGGATGTTGCTCCGTCGGCCGAGAAGTAAGAGAAAGGCACTCACCACAGAGGCACAAAGATCACACAAAGGAAACACAAAGAGAAGAGAAGGAAAGCCCTGTCTTCCTTTGTGTGTCTTTGTGTGATCTTTGTGCCTCTGTGGTGAGTGACTTGTCTGGACCGACCCATGCTCAAGCGCCTGGAACTGATTGGCTTCAAGTCCTTCGCCGATCGCACCCGGTTCGACTTCGCCCCGGGGGTGACGGCGATCGTCGGCCCCAACGGCAGCGGCAAGTCCAACGTCGTCGATGCGGTGCGGTGGCTGCTCGGCGAGCAGTCGGCCAAGAGCCTCCGCGGCGGCGAGATGGCCGACGTCATCTTCAACGGGTCGAGCACCCGCAAGAGCCTCGGGCTGGCCGAGGTGACGATGACATTCGACAACGCCGACCGGCTGGTGCCGCTGGACGCCGACGACGTTCAGGTGACGCGCCGGGTCTACCGCGACGGCCAGGGCGAGTACCTCATCAACGGCCAGGAGGCGCGGCTCAAGGACATCAAGGAGCTGTTCCTGGGCACCGGGGCCGGCCACGGGGCGTACAGCGTCATCGAGCAGGGGCGCGTGGACGCGCTCTTATCTGCAACCACGAAGGACCGCCGGCAGATCTTCGAGGAGGCGGCCGGGATCAGCCGGTTCAAGGCGAAGAAGGTCGAAACCCTTCGTAGTCTGGAGCGGACCGAGCAGCACCTCGTCCGCGTCGGCGACACCCTGCAAGAACTCGACAAGCGGTTGCGCACGCTGCGGCTCCAGGCGGCGAAGGCGCAGCGCTACCAGGAGTACACGAACCGGCTCCGCGAGTTGCGGGTGGCGGCGGGACTAGCGGAGTATCGTTCGCTCTCGGAGGCGCTGGCGGCCGAGGAAGCGGTACTCGCCGACCTGCGGGCGGAACTGTCCGACGCCACCGCGAAGGCCGAGGCCGGCGAGGAGGAGTTGCGCCGGCTCGACTGGGAGACGGGCCGGACCGAGGACGCGCTGCGGCACCAGGAGGCGAAGCTGGCCGACGCCCGCCAGCAGATCGGCGCCGGCGAGGCGGCGGTGAAGGCCGAGCGCGGGCAGTTTGCCGGGCTGGAGGCGGAACTGTTGCGGCTCGGCCGGCAGCGGGTTGAACTCGGCCACCGGACGAAGGCCGTCGAGATGGAAGCGACACGGGTCGCTGGCGAACTGGACGAGGTGACGAAACAGGCTAACGCGGAACGCGAGCGAGCCGAGACAGCTGCGGCCGCTGTCGCCGACGTGACGGCCCGGATCGTGGAGCTGACCCGGCAGGCGCTGGCCGACCGCGACCGGCAGTTCGACCTGATCAACCAGTCGGCGAAGCTGCACAGCGACGCCGAGGTGTCGCAGGCGCAGGCCGACCGGCTCCGCCGCGACCTGGACCGCAAGCGCGCCGAAAGCGAGCAGACCGCCGCCCGGCACGACGCACTGGACCGGCTGCTGGCCGACCTGTCGCAGACCGACGCGGACCTGCGGCAGCGGCTGGCCGACGCCCGGCAGGCGCTGGCCAACCACCTCGCCGCCCGCGACGAGTTGCGGCACCGGGCCGACGGTATGCAGGTCGATCTGGAAGGGTTGCGCGAGGACCGCAGCGCGCTGCGGGGTCGCGCGGACGTGCTGGAGGGGCTGGAGCGCAGTCTGGAGGGGTTCGGCGCGGGGGTGCGGGAGGTGCTGCGTCGGCTGCGGGCCGGGGAGCTGTCGGGCGCGGTCCTCGGACTGGTGGCGGACCTGCTCTCCGCGCCGCGGGACGTGGCGCCGCTGATCGACCTGGCGCTGGGCGACGCGGCCCAGCGGTTCGTGGTCCGCGACGCGCGGGCGCTGGATTCCGTACTCGCGTCGCTCGGAGAACTGCCGGGGCGCGTGGGGTTCATTCCACTGGGCGAAAGCCCGTCGATTGCCATCGACGGGCTTGGCGCCTCCTCCCTTGTTCATTGCGACCACCCCGAACTGTCCCACCTCCCCGAGCAGCTCCTCGGTCAAGTGCTGATCGTCGAGGACCGCGCCGCGGCACGCCCGGGATTCCGGTGCGTCACGCGCGCCGGCGAACTCCTCGAACCCGACGGCACCGTCACCGTCGGCCCGCCGCTGGCCGAGGCCGGCATCCTCTCCCGTAAGAGCGAGCTGCGCCACCTACGGCAACAGATCGCCGCCCTCGACGCCCGCATCGCGGCGACCGAGGCCGAGCAGGCCGACCTGCGCCGCCGGGCCGACGCCCTGGACGCCCCGATCCGCGGCCGCGAGGCGGAGATCGCCGCCCTGACCGGCGAGGCCGGGTCGCTGCGCGACCAGATCCTCGAGCAGCGGCAGGTCCAGCGCCAGCTCGCCGACACACTGGACTTGCTGACCCGCGAGGCCGCCATCACCGAGTCCGAGTTGGCGAAGGCCGACGCGGCGTGGCAGCAGGCGAGGCGCCAGGCCGAGGAGACCGACCGCGAGGCCGAGGCGGTCAAGTCCCGGCTCGCCGCCGCCGACGCCGCCCTGGCCGCCGCCGAGCGCGACCGCGACGAGCGGGTGCGAGAGAACACCGACGCCCAGGTCGCTCTGAGCCGGGTGAACGAGCGGCTGGCCGGCCTCAGGAAGAAGCGCGACGAGCTGGACGCGGAACTCCGGCAGCGCCGCATCGACGCGGTGAACCTGGCGTCTGCCGACCGCTCGGTCCGCGGCCGGCTGCTGGAATCGCAACTCGCCGCGCTGCGGGCCGGGGCCGCCGCGGCGGCCGCCTACGCCGACAAGGAGTCCCGCGAGCGGCAGGCGACCGAGTTGACCGTCCGCCGCGATGCCCTCCGGTCCGCCCGCGAGCGACTTCAGCACGACCTCAAGCACTCCCGCGACGCCTGGAAGGACCGGCACGACCACGCCCACACCCGCGAGTTGACCGCCCGCGACCTGACCAACCGCCGCGACGCCCTGGCCCAGCGCATCGGCGAGGAGTACGGGGTGTCACTCGCCGCGCTCGCTCAGGGGTCAGGGGACAGGAGTCAGGAGTCAGGAGTCAGGGGTCAGGGGTCAGGGGTCAGCAGAGATGAGCAGGGACCGTCTGACTCCTGTCCCCTGACTCCTGTCTCCTCGCCCGACCCCGAGCAAGAGATCGCCGACCTGCGGCAGAAGATCGCCAAACTCGGCAGCGTGAACCTGGAGTCGCTGGACGAGTTGGCCGAGGTCGAGACGCGCGACACCGAACTGCGGGTGCAGTTCGACGACCTGACCGCCGCCCGGGCCAAGCTGCAACAGATCATCGACCAGATCAACACCGACAGCCGGCGACTATTCATAGAGACGTTGGCGGCAGTCCGCGGCCACTTCCAGGAGCTGTTTCGCAAGCTCTTCGGCGGCGGGATGGCCGATGTGGTCCTGGAGGACGAGTCCGACGTGCTAGAGAGCGGCATCGAGATCACCGCACGCCCACCGGGCAAGGAACTCCAGCGGATCTCGCTCTTATCCGGCGGCGAGCGGGCGCTGACGGCGGTGGCGCTGCTGCTGGCGATCTTCAAGAGCCGCCCCAGCCCATTCTGCCTACTCGACGAGGTGGACGCGGCGATGGACGAGGCGAACACCCAGCGGCTTGCCGGGTTGCTGCGGGAGTTCGCCGAGCGCAGCCAGTTCATTGTCGTCACCCACAAGAAGCGGACGATGGCGGTGGCCGACGTGCTCTACGGGGTGACGATGCAGGAGAGCGGCGTCTCGAAGCTGGTGGCCGTCCGGTTCGAGGACTGGCCCGACGAGGACGAGGCGGTCCAAGCGAGGGCCGCGTGACCGGGGTAACGGCCAGGAAGGTTCTGGGGGCACGTGGGCTCAGAGATCGGTGATGCTCGCGGAACCGAACCCGTCACTGCCCTGAGCACCAAGTCACGACGCGGCGGCCATCTCCTTGGTTCCGTCCGCCACCCGGGTCGGCACCGCCCGCAGGCCGGTGGCGCCGGCCTGCTCGCCGGCCTTGCCGCCCTCGTGGTACTCGGCGTCCTGGTTGACCGCCCACAGGTCGTACACCGGCCGGCCGGCCCGGATGTTCTCCGCGCACAGCATCGCCGTCATCATCGCGTGGTCCTGGTTGTTGTACTTGTGCATCCCGTTGCGCCCGACCAGGTGCAGGTTCGGGTACTTCTCCGCCAACTCCTTCCGCACCATATCCACGTTCGCCGCGTAGTGGTCGTCGTACACCGGGTACGCCTTCGACTGCCGGACCACGCACCCGTCGAGCACGTCCTCCGGCTTCGCCAGGCCGATCTTCGCCAGCTCCGTCTTCGCCAGTTCGACTAGCTCCGAGTCGGGCGCCGTCCAGAGGCCGTCGCCCTCGAAGCAGAAGTACTCCAGCCCGTAGCAGTTGAGCGACGGGTCCGGCACCATCTCCGGCGACCACGACTTGAAGTTCTGGATGCGGCCGACCTTCACCCCGGGGTCGTGGATGTAGATCCAGTTGTCGGTGAACTGGTCCCGGTCCTTGAGGATCAGCGCCACCGTCAGGAAGTCGCGGTAGCGGAGCTTGCCGGCCGCGTCCAGGGCCGCGCCGGACGCCCGCGGCGACAGCCCCTGCACCAGCTGTCGCATCGGCGCGGAGCTGATGACGTGATCGGCCTCGATCTGCTCGAAGTTGCCGGCCGGCCCGGCGTGGTTGACCACCCACAGCCTCCGGGCCTCGTCGTAGTGCAGCCCGACCACCTTGCGGCCCATCTCAATCTCGCCGCCCTGGGCCTTGGTCTTCGCGGCGCACGCCTCCCAGAGCATCCCTGGGCCGAGCCGCGGGTAGCGGAAGGTGTTGATCAGCGTCTTGATGACCTCGCCCTTGGTCTTGGGCTTCGGCTTCCACAGGGCGTTGAGGACCGCGGTCTTCAGCGACAGCCCCTTGATCCGCTGGGCGGCCCAGTCGGCGGAGATCTCCTGGCAGCTCATCCCCCACACCTTCTCGGTGTAGGTCTTGAAGAAGATGTTGAAGAGCCGCGACCCGAACTGGTTGGTCACCCAGTCCTGGAAGCTCCTGGGGTTCGCGTGCGAGAACGCGCGCGCTCTCAGGTACGACAGCACACACCGGGCGGACTCAAACACGCCCAACTTGGTCAGCGCCTCGCCGGCCTTCAGCGGGTAGTCGAAGAACTTGCCGTTGTAGAAGATGCGGCTTGATCGCGGCCGGTCGAGCATGTCGTCGGGTAGGATCTCCGTCCAGAGGTCTTCGACCTCCTTGGACTTGGAGAAGAACCGGTGGCCGCCGATGTCGAAGTGGAACCCGTTGTACCGGGCGGTCCGGGAGATGCCGCCGACGTATTCGGGGTCGGCCTCCAGGACAGTGACGGAGATGGCGTGCTTGGAAAGCAGGTACGCGGCAGTCAGCCCCGCGGGACCGGCCCCGATGACGGCGACGGTGGTCTGGCGCATGGTGCTCCTGCGACGAGCGAGGGGGCGGAGACACCCAACCGTAGTTCACGATTTCCCGCCCGGCCGGAATTCGGGTCGGAGGTCGGAGGTCAGGAGTCAGGGGTCAGGAGTCAGGAGTCAGGAATCAGGAATCAGAAGTCAGAAAAGACAGCAGGCGGTGTGCTCCGCTGACCTCTGACCTCTGACCTCTGACCTCTGACCTCTGACCTCTGACTCCAGACCCCTGATTCCTGACCCCTGACCCCTGACTCCTGGCCCCTGACTCCTGACCTCTGCCGCCCGCTATAATGCCGCGTACCCGGAGGGACCGCCGATGCCCCGCGTGCTGATCGCCGACGACAACCCGCAGAACGCCGAGCTGCTCGACGCCCACCTGGACGGGACCGGGTACGAGACGAAGGTGGCGGCCAACGGCGAGGAGACGCTGGCCCTGGCCCGCGACTGGAAGCCGGACGTGATCCTGCTGGACATTATGATGCCGAAGCTCAGCGGCTTCGAGGTGTGCAAGCGGCTGCGGGCCGACCCGGCGACGCGGGACGCTGGCGTGTTGATGGTGACGGCCCTGGACCAGCCGACCGACGTCGAGCGGGCGGTCGAGGTCGGGACCGACGACTTCGTGACCCGCCCGGTGAACAAGACCGAGTTGGTGCTGCGGGTCAAGGCGCTGCTCGGGGCGCTGGCTGAGAAGTCCCCGACCAACCGGGCGCTGGCGTACTACCGCCGCGTGCAGCAAGGCATATGAGGTGGTGGGGTGGTGGGGTGGCGAGGTGGTGAAAAGACTCCCACCTCCGGTCACCACCACACCACCACACCACCACACCACCATGACACCCACCCCCACCGGCCGTGTCCTCCTCAAGCCCAAGCGCGCCCAACCCTTCTATGGCCGTCACCCCTGGGTGTTCGCCGGGGCCATCGACCGCATTGACGGCGGCCCGGCCGACGGCGCCGTCGTGGACGTGCTCTCCTCGGCCGGCAACTTCGTCGCCCGCGGTCTGTTCAACAGCAAGAGCAAGATCCACGTCCGCCTCTACTCCTGGGATCCGGATGTCCCGCTCGACCACGACTTCTTCAGGGCCAGGCTCGCTCGCGCCGTCGCGTTACGCCATGGCGTGCTGCACCGGAACAGCGGACCGGATGCCGCCTACCGGGTCGTCTTCAGCGAGGCCGACGTCCTCTCCGGCATGGTCGTGGACCGGTACGCCGACTTCCTGACCGTGCAGTTCACGTCGCTCGCACTCGGCGAGCGCCGACAGATGATCGCCGACGTCCTCAACGAGTTGCTCCAGCCCCGCGGCATCTACCTGCGCACCGAGAAGGGCATCGGCCAGCTCGAAGGGATCGAGTTGCACGACGGCCCACTGTCCGGCGAGGCGCCGCCGCCCGAGGTCGTCATCGAGGAGAACGGCCTGCGGTTCGCCGTCAACCTGACCGAGGGGCAGAAGACCGGCTACTACCTGGACCAGCGCGACAACCGCGCCGCGGTGGCGCGGCTGGCCGCGGGCCGACGGGTGCTGGACGCCTTCAGCTACACCGGCGGGTTCGGGCTGTACGCGGCCAAGGGCGGGGCCGAGTCGGTCGAGTGCGTGGACGCCTCCGAGGCCGCGCTGCGGCTCGCCGAGCGTAACGCGGTCATGAATGGCCTGGGCCAGGTCACGCTGACGCACGCCGACGTGTTCGCGTACCTGGACCGGCAGGCCGCCGAGGGCCGCAAGTTCGACCTGCTGGTCCTCGACCCGCCGAAGTTCGCCCGCAACCGCGCCGCGGTCCCCAAGGCGCTCCAGGGCTACCGCAAGCTGCACCAGCAGGCGATGAAGTTGCTCGACCGGGACGGCGTGCTGGTGTCGTGCTGCTGCACGGGGCTGATTTCGCCGGACATGCTCGAAGACCTGATCGCCCAGGTGGCGATCGACGCGAAGCGCGACCTGCAATTCCTCGAACGCCGCGGCCCGTCGGCCGACCACCCGGTCAGCGTCACCTGCCGCGAGTCGGCGTACCTCAAGTGCGTCATCTCGCGGGTGTGGTAAGCAAGCGATGGCACGCGGATGACGCGGATTCCAGCGCGGATAAAGGCAGGGATAAAGAGCAGAAGGGCTGGACGGCCCAGACCCTTTGTTCGAATCCGACTTCCTGATCCGCGTTCATCCGCGTGCCATCGCTTCGTCTCCGGCCCTCGCGCGGATTGTCGATTATCCCTAAAGTCGGTATTCGGCGTCGATTCCGGCAAGGATTACAACCCCTCTTTCAACGGCGACCCGGAAACTGGGCGACGTGGAAAACATCGTCGGTCTCCGCTCATCGGTCGTCGAACGCAGCGCCCCGTGAAATCGCCGGTGATTCCCGGCTCGTTCGGCGAATCCGCAGGCCGTGGCCCGGTCTGGCACGGCGGCTGCTTTGTCGATGACCGTTCCCGAACACCGCACGGAGAGCGATCATGACCCAGGTTTGCCCCGCCCCGCGTCGCCCGCAGGCTCCCCAGGCTTCCGCCGACCGCAAGGCCGCCGAGCGGCTCCTGCGCGACGCGGCCGTTGTCCTTCACCTGACTCAGCGGGTCCGCGCCGACATCTTGAAGGGACCGGTGACGCGCGCCCTGCTCGCCGCCGCGGCCTGACCCGGGGGTCACTTCTTGAGCACCTTGATCTCGACCTTGCGGAACTCGACCGGGTGGCTCTCGGCCTGCAACGCTATGTAACCGCCCTCCAGGATTAGCTGGCCGTCCCTGATGAGCGCCTTGCCGTCCGGGTCCTTCGGGTCGAGCTGCGGCTTCTCGTACTCCAGCACCGCCTCGCCGTTGACGCGGTGGATCACCTTGCCGCCGCCGTGGACCTCGATCTCGGCCATCACCCACTGGTCGCCGTTGTAGGTCTTCGACTTCGAGTTGGTGCAGTGCCGGGTGATGAGCTTTCCGCCCATGACGATGTTGGTGCCGGGCGTGCAGACGCTGAGCGTCGGCCGCTCCCCCTTACCCAAGCCGCCGAGGAACTGCGCCTCGACGGAGACGGGGAAGTCCTGGTCCTTGCGCATGGACCGTGGCGGCTGGCAGTGGAACATGATGCCGCTGTTGCGCAGTGCCCACCCCGGCCCGCCCTTGGCCTGCTCACCGACGAACCGGTACTCGACGCGCAGGACGTAGTGGGAGAACGGGTCCTTGTAGAACAGGTGGCCGAACTTGTTGCCGAACGCCGGGTACTTGTCGTAGCGGACCTTGAGGACGCCGTCCTCGACGCGGAAGGTGTCGGCGTGGTTGTCGCCCAGCTCGTAGCCCTTGATCTTGGGCGTCCAGCCGGTGAGGTCCTTGCCGTTGAACAGGGGCACCCAGCCGCCCGTCTTGTCGTCCTGGGCCGTGGCCGGGCCGGCGAGCAGGGCCAGGGCGGCGAGGGCGAGCCACATCGAACGTCGGATTCGCGCCATATTGGAGTTCCTTTCGCACCGTTGGGGGTCAGGGCGCCAGGGTGCCACTTTTTGAGTGTGCCGATGTGGCGCCCTGGGTGGTCAAAGTTTAACCAGTCGCCCGCGCCGTCCCGTGAAATATACATTAGTATAGATATCGAGTCGAGCTGCTGGCGCGGGCAGTACGACTCAGATGGCGCCGCCGGACGTAAGATATACGACGAGCGCACCGGATCGGAAACCCGGCCGCGGCGCGGGAGGACGGGTCCGCTAATCGGGGAGGGGGACCGCCTCGCCGCCGGCCCGGGTGGCGAGGGCCGGCAGGACATCGCGGGCGGCGTAGCGGAGGAAGTGGACCGACCCGTCGGCGAACAGGAAGTTCGCCCCGCCGAAGTGCAGAGACCAGAAGTGGAAGGCGTCGCAATTATCGATGAGCGACCCAGGCCGGAACGAACTCGGTCCGGGACAGCCGGATACTATTGGGTCGATCACCGCACCCGTCGCCTCCTTCACGCCGAGTACCATATCCGCCGTGCCGGTGGAATCAGTCCCGAAGCCGGCGTACCACCACCCGTACCAGAAGTCGGCGCTCGGCGGACGCTCGCCGGCCAACAGGGTATTGCTGGTCCCGTCCGGGATGTCGGCGTACCGGGTCTTTGAGTTCTTGTAGAGTACTCCGTCCCGCCGGGCGTGACGGATGCCGGTGATGCCGAGGTAGGACGTGTTGGCGACGAGGAGTTCATTGCGAGTCGTGTTGACCTGCCACACCCGGCCGTCGGCCGGGCAGCCGTAGATCGAGACCAGGACGGTGATTGGATGCGGTGGACTGGCGGTGAAGTCCCGGGTGGCTCGGTATGCGGGCTCGACCTGCCCCCAGGCGGCGTCCTGTTCGATGTACGGCAGGAGTCGGGCGAGCCAGCCCAGGTAGGGTAACGGTTCCGCGTCCCCGAGGGAGATACCAGCGGGGAAGTGGCCGTAGGCGGCGTGGTGGTTGGCCAAGGCGAAACCGATCTGGCGGAGGTTGTTCTGGCAACTCGCCCGAGTGGCCGCCACTCGCACCCGCTGGACGCCAGCGAGGGTAAGCCCGATCAGCACACCGATGATCGAGATCACGACCAGCAACTCGATGAGGGTCAAGCCGCGGTGGCAACGCGCCCGGCACATCGGAAGCCCTCACTCCGAATATGCGCCCTGCCGTCTTCGGCAGGGCGTACAGAACGGACTGCTTCGTCCCCCGGATCGTCTTAACCCTCCCACCCGGGCGGCGTGCGCCCTTCGCTGTTCGGGTTGGTCTGGTCTGCCGACCGCGGCCCCTCACCACCGCCAGTCCCAGTGCATTGCTGCCGGGGTTTGTTCGCGGCATCCATCGTCCCGCCCACGGCGAGAATGATGACCTCCGCGGGGTTCTGCCACTTGTTGTTCCCCGGGTCGAGGCCGCACTGCGGGGTACAGGCCGTGTATTTGAACCAGTCCACGTTGTTGTTTCCAACCGTGGGGTTCTTCTCCACCGAGTTGGGTGTGAAGATGTCCAACTGGGCGGTGTCGGAGTTATTGTGACCGTTACTGCCGGGTATGAAGAACCCGTAGACGAAGTTCTGCGCGGGCGGCCACCACCCGTGGATCGTCTTGCACTCGTACTTCGGGCAGGCGGCCGGCCCCTGCCCCGCGGCGGCGGCGGCGGACGGCGTCCCGTAACCGTACCCGAACGCGAAGGCGGCGGACACCAGACCGCCGTAGACCACGTACCGATGGCGCATCGCTGTCTCCTCCAGATGGCCCGTCGGAACACCAAACCTGCGGCGAACGTCGCCTCAGGTGGATCGCCTCGCTCGATATCTCCAGACGATCAGAGCACCCAGCCCGATGACCAGCACCGACCCGCCCGCGATCCACCACCACCGGCGGGTCGAACCCGAAGGGAGCTGAACCCCCTCGTCCGTCACCTGGCCGCCGAACGTGGTGAACCCCTTCTTCTCCAGTTCGACCCACCGCCCGGACTCATCGACCTGGTACTTGGCATGGGCCGGGTAGGCCGGGTTCAGGCCGGTGCCCGGGGACGGGTACTGGTCGGCGAGGATGATCATGCCCGGGCGGACCGGCAAGGTGAAATCGTCCGCGTGGAGCGGGAGGTCAAACTCGATGTTGGTCACCGTCAACCGCTCGATCTTGTCCACCTTACCGCCGAACGCCCACGTCACCGTCCACGACTTGGGCAGCCAGCCGTGGGGCGTGCCTTGAAACTCCACGTCGAGTCGGCAGGTCGGGCTCTTCCCGCTGTAGAGCACCTTGCGAAGGACCGCGCTGTCCCGGGCCGGGTCGGTCCACAGCTCGTCCGTCAACCCGGGGACGGTGTTCAGCGGCTCGGTCCGGAAGACCGTGCACCGCCGGCCGGCGTAGGCCACCTCGCCGCGCGGGACGAATTCGTCCGGGTCGTGGTCTACCGGCAACTGGTCGGGCATCAACGCTTTGTTGACCGTCGGCAGCACGCCGTGGGCGGCGAACACCGGGTGATACCGGGCATCGACTTCGCCGCCGCCTAGCGGCCCGGTCGCGAGTATCAAGTCCGGGTCGTTCGGAGCCATCGCGTTCTGATCGCGGGGTAGGAAGTGCTGCTCGGCTTTCCCGTCGTAGGCGTGGGTTCCGACCCGGCGGATCACTTTTCCGTCGGCCTCCGAGAAGATTTGTTCGTTCGACTCCAGCCGGTACTTCTTGTTCGCCAGGTCGATCGTGAGCATGGCCCGGATCGCCTGGGGTTTCGACCGCTCGGGACCGGCCGGCTTGTCTTGGGACCGCTTGACCTCCCTCACGCCGGTGAGCGTGTACCGGACGTTCTGGGCCTGGGCGTGCCGCTTCTTCAGGTCGGCCAACAACCGCTCCACCGCTTGGGCCTCGGCCGGACGGGCGATCCCGACGAGCAGGACACCCGCCACGATCCGCCAGACCCAGGTGCGGATGTTGTTCATGGGTCACATCCCCGCCCGAGGTCGCTTCGCCAGACCGTAGTAGCAGACCGTCGCGTCCACCTTCCCCACCTCTCCGCCCGGCCTCCGAACGACGAAATCGATCGCCGCCGTCTGGTCCCCGGTCCGGGCGATCCGCTGGACCACCCGATACCGCTGCGTGCCGTCGGCATCGCTATCGACCTTCTTCACAACCGTGTCCAGGGACTCGACCTCGATACGTTCGACCGACCACCCCACCCCCGGGAGTCGGACGATCACCTCGGCCTCGGCCGTGCTGTTCACCGCCCGCTCCCCCAGCAGGACCACGCCGGGCGTCACCCGCGTGGCCGGCTGCATCTCCCCGCATACGGGTATGGTCGCACACCGGTGGGCGACCCCGTCCGGGGTCACCGCCGTGGTCCGGACCTCGAACCGGAACGGGCCGACCGGCAGCCCGGGGTCCGGGGTGACGACGATGTCAAGCTCACCCGACGGCTCCGGCGTGACGCGGACTGCCGCCGCATTCGGGACCGCGACCGCCTCCAGTCGGGCCAACGGGACATGCGCCGTCGCCCGGACGGTCCGCGAGGCGGGCGTCCCGGCGTGGGTGCATAGGTCCATGAAGTCGAGCCGGGTGGCGTTCACACTGACCCGACTGCGGACCACGGCCTTCAGTTCCCAGCCGGTACTCGGGGCGTAATCACCGCCAAAAACCGGGTCGATTCGGACGGTGACCGGCCGTCTTGCCAGCCCGAATTGGTATGGCAGCCGGTGTGTCAGGTCGAGTTTCACCGTCAGGTCCGCTCGCTGGCCCGGTTGGAGGGTCACCGACTTCGGCTCTACCCCCGAGCAATCGCAGGACGTGGCGAACTCGGCGACCGTGATCGGGGCACTGCTCACGTTCTGGACCGGGACTACGGCGACATGCTCTGGCGTTTCCCAGACCTCGCCCAGGTCCAGGTATTTCGCATCGATGTGAAGCCCGCCGACATTCGGTAGTTGGGTCGGGACCGACCCCGGACCGGCTACCAGCGTTCCAAGCCAGTAGGCGGCGTAGCAAGCCGGCGGAATCAGGATCAGGGTGATAACCTGCTGCCGCCAGCCAGGTTTCCGGGAAACGTCTTTGATCGCGCGAGTCATGACGAATCCCTGTGAGGGATGTTGTCAGCCCGTCTTGGCACGAAACGAGTGGCGGAACGCGAGTCCCACTCGTCGCATCACCCTCACGCCGGGTCACGCCTTAGTGATGACGTGATGACGTGATGACGTGATGACGTGATGCTAGACCTGGGGCTGACCGGGAGTCAACGAAAAAGACCCGCCGCTCAAAAAAAATTCCCGCGGCCCGGTCAACGGACTTCGGCAAGGCATCGTCACCGCTGCACGCGGGCCGTGCCGCCCTTGGCGAGCGCTTCCACCTCGCTCAGCCGGGCCATCGTCACGTCGCCGGGGAACGTCGTCAACAGCGCCCCGTGCGCCCAGCCCAGCCGCAACGCCTCCTCCGGCGGACGGCCGGCGAGTAGACCGTAGATCACTCCCGCCGCGAACCCGTCGCCGCCGCCGATCCGGTCGAGCACATCAAGCTGGCACGTCGGGCTGACGAACTTCTGCCCGCCCAGCCACAGCACCGCCGCCCAGTCGTGACGGTTGGTCGAGTGGACCTCGCGCAGCGTCGTCGCCACCGCCTTCACGTTCGGGAACTCGGCCACCGTCCGGTCGATCATCTGAAAGAACACCTCCGGGTCCAGGTCCGACCCGGCCTTGGCCGCCACGTCCGGGCCTTTGACGCCCAGCCCCTTCTGCATGTCCTCCTCGTTGCCGACCAGGAAGTCCACGTTCGCGGCGATCTTGCGGAGCACCTCCAGCGCCTTCGCCGGGCCGCCGACCGACGCCCACAGCTTGGCCCGGTAGTTCAGGTCGAAGGAGACGACCGCCCCGGCCGCCTTCGCCGCCTTCATCCCCTCCAGGATCAGCTCGGAGGTGGTCTCCGAAAGCGCCGCGAAGATGCCGCCGGAGTGGAACCACCGCACCCCGCCGGCGAAGATCGCCTTCCAGTCGAAGTCGCCGGGCTTCAAGAGCGCCCCGGCCTCGTTGGAGCGGTTGTAGAAGACGACCGGCCCGCGGACGCCGTAGCCGCGGTCGCTGTAGACGGTGGCGATGTTCGGCCCGCGGACGCCGTCGTGCGCGAACCACTTGTAGAACGGGGTGACGCCGGTCTCGCGGACCCGGCCCTGGACCAGCTCGCCGATGCCGTAATCGACCATCGCCGTGGCGACGCCGGTCTTGAGGCCGAAGCAGTCCGACAAGTTGGCGGCGACGTTGTACTCGCCGCCGGAGACGTGGACGTCGAACGTGCGGGCCTTGCGGAACGGGATCAGCCCCGGGTCGAGCCGGTGGACCAGCGCCCCCAGGGAGAGGAAGTCCAGGGCGCAGGCGTCGCGGCGGATGGTCAAGCTCATGGCGTACCCCGAGTGCGGAAGTCCGGGCGCGGCCGCCGCGCCGGTGAGGTCCGTTGTATTCGGGGGCGCGGACGGGCGAGCCGGCCGGCGTCACTTCTTGTGGTTGCGCGGGTCGTCGGCCGGGTTGAGGTACTTGATCTGCCACGGGCCGTTGCCGTGCAGTTGGATCACCGTCTCCCCCGTCACCCAGGCGTAGTGCTTCATTCCCGCGGCCCAGGTCCCATACGACCCGGCCGGCATCGCATCGCCCTTCGCGGCGTCGAACCGGTCGCCCATGCCGATGTGGAACGTCCCGGACAGGACCGTGACCCGCTCCGGCTTCGGGTGGGTGTGCGGCGCGATACGGTAGCCGTCGGGCACCTTCAGCCGCATCACGAACGGCCCTTCCTTGGTCGGGTCCCCTTCGAGGATCGCCATCTTGGCCCCCGGCGGGATCGACGGCGGCCCGTCGGTCCACTTGAACTGTGTTGGCGTGCAGACGCTCAGGCCCATCCCCTTGCCGGCGGGCGGGTGGTCGCCCGGCGACCCAGGGGCAGTGAGCGCGAAGAGCGCGAGTACGGCGACGAGACGCAACATGGTATTCCTCCAAGCGGGTTGGTCACGGAGGAACGGTATGGGTTGGCGGAAGGCGGCGTGAGGGCGGGTCGGTGATACCCGGCCCGGCGGCCATAAGCAGGGCTTATGGCGAGTCCGCGGGGGCCGGGTGCAACTGGGCGAGGAGGAGTTGCGCCGCGACCGGCAGCGCTCGCCTGCGGTCCCAGGCGACGTACATGTCCCGTTCCAGCGTCAGCCCGCCGACCGGCAGCGCCCGCAGCCGGCCGGCGGCGACCTCCTTCTCGACCGCGCGCCGGGAGAGCACCGCCACGCCCAGCCCTTGTTGGACCGCTTCCTGGATCGCTTCGTTGCTGCCGAGTTCGAGGGCGACCGTCAGCCGGGCCGGCGATAGCCCGACCCGGTCCAACGCCCGCTCCAGACAGCGGCGGGAGCCGGACCCGATCTCGCGCTGAATCAACGGCAGTCGGAGCAACTCCTCGACGGAGACCCGGCGGCGGCGCAGCCACGACCCGGCCGCGGGAACCACCAGCACCAGCCGGTCGCAGGCGAACCGCCGGAACTCCAGGTGCGGGCGGTCCTCCCGGCCGCCGACCAACCCCAGGTGCGCCTGGCCGTGGTCCAGTTGCCGCAGCACGGCCGCGGTGTCGGAGACACTGACCCGGACGGCCACCCCGGGGTGCCGGCGGCGGAACGCGGCCAGCACCCGCGGCAAGAGGTGTTGGCCGGGGACGGAACTTGCCGCCAGGGTGAGTTCGCCGGTCGCCCCGCCGGGGACGCCGGTGACGGCGACGCGGGCCTGGGCGTGCAACTCGGTGATCCGCCGGGCGAACTCGTGCAGCCGGCGGCCAGGCTCGGTCAGCGCGACCCGACCGCCGGCCCGGCTAAAGAGAGGCGCGCCGACCGCCTGTTCGAGTTGCTGGATGCGCTGGCTGACGGCGGCCTGGGTCAACCCGAGGGCGCGGGCGGCAGCGGTGAACCCGCCGCGCTCGGCGGCCTCGGCGAACGTGTCCAGGTACGGCAGCGGGTCGGGCGGCACGGAGCCATTCCATACTCCGGGCGGCAGTGCGGCAAGCGGAAAGCCCGCGTGGGGGACCGGGCAGGGCCGGACGCTCCGCGCGGCAAGCGCTCTCCGCCGGGATTCCGTCGCACGACCGATTGGCTTACCGGTGCATGGCATCGGGAAGATCGCGGGAGCTTGGCATGATGCTTGCTTCACACTCAGGGACGCAAAACGCCTCGCGGCCGCTGCCGCGTTGCGGCACCGCCGGAGGTCTGGGGTCGGAGCGGACTTGGTTAACCTCGCTGAACGGCCGCGGAGGAACCCGATGACGGAAATTTCGACCTTTCCGCCGCTGCGGGTCCTGTGCGTGGATGACAATCAGGACTCGGCCGACTCCATGGCGATGCTGCTGGAGATGCTCGGCTGCGAGGTCGAGGTCAGCTACGGTGGCGCCGCGGCGCTGGCCCTGGCCGACCAGTTCCGCCCGGACGTGTGTCTGCTGGACATCACCATGCCGGGGATGGACGGGCTGGAGCTGGCCCTGCAACTGCGGCAGCGCGCGGCCGGCCGACGGCTGCTGCTGGTGGCGACGACCGCCCTGGGCAGCGAGTTCCACCGCGGGCAGACCACCGCCGCCGGGTTCGACCACCACCTGACCAAGCCGGTCGAGATCACCGCGCTGACCGCCGCTCTCCAGCGGTTTATCGGCACCGGCAGCCGGCCGTTCCCCGTGCCGGGCGCCCTCCGCAACAGGTCGTGAGGATCACTCGTAGATCGGGCAGAAGGTGTGGAACGCGGCCTCGGCGAAGACGCCGGGGTCGTTGAACCGCCGGCCGCGGTCGAGACTGCTGATTTCCCGCATCTCCTCCGGTGCCAACGCGAAGTCGAACACCGCGAGGTTTTCCGCCAACCGTTCCATCTGCGCGGTCTTGGGCACGACGGCAGTGCCGCGCTGCACGCCCCACCGCAGGAGCACCTGGGCCGGCGTCTTGCCGTGTCGCCGGGCCGCCTCACGGATTACCGCCCGGTCCAGCACCGCCTCGTCGGCGTGGGCCATGTTCAGGCTGAAGTAAGACTGCGCTCCGAGCGGCGAGAACGCCGTCACCGCGACGCCGGCCTCGCGGCAGGACCGCAGCAGCTTCTCCTGCGCCAGGTACGGGTGCAGTTCGATCTGCAACACCGCCGGCTTGATGCCGGCGTAGTTCAGCAGGTCGCGGAGCAGGGCCGTGCCGTAGTTGCAGACGCCGATGTGTCGCACCAGTCCGGATCGGACCAGTTCCTCCATCGCCGCCCACGTCTCGGCGAGCGGCACCCGGGCGAACCGCATCCGCGGTTCGGCCGCGGCCGGGTCGTGGACCCAGCCCGGCGGGTAGTGCTCGTCGAACGGGACGAACGCCTGGGCGATCGGGAAGTGGATCAGGTACAGGTCGAGGTAGTCCAGTTGCAGATCGCGCAGCGTCCGCTCGACGGCGGGGCGGACGTGCTCTCGGGCATGGTAGGTGTTCCACAACTTGGACGTGACCCACAGGTCCTCGCGGCGGCAGAGGCCATCGGCCAGCGCGGCGCGGATGCCGGCCCCGACCTCGGGTTCGTTGCCGTAGTCGCAGGCGGAGTCGAGGTGCCGGTAGCCGGTGCGGACCGCCTCGCGGACGAGTGCGGCGGCGTCCGGCTTCGGCACCTTCCAGAGCCCCAGGCCGACGAGCGGCAGTCGCCCGCCGCCGGGGAGGGTGAGGGCAGGGGTTTGCATGGGGACATCCTATTCGGGCGCGGCGTCGGCTGGCCAAGCCCCGCCCGACCTGCTGTCATACCCTCCGGGTTCGCCGGCCGGTCCGTCCGTGGGGAGCACCGCCATGAGGTCGCTGACCGAGTACCTGACGTTCACCGTCCCCGAGCGGGTGGGGTTCGTGAACATCACCCCGCAGGTCGCGGAGGTCGTCCGTAAGAGCGGAGTGGCCGAGGGCATCGTGCTGTGCAACGCCATGCACATCACCGCCAGCGTGTTCGTCAACGACGACGAGCCGGGGCTGCACGCCGACTACAAGCGGTGGCTGGAGCGGCTGGCCCCGTTCGACGCCTCGCCGCAGACCTACGCGCACAACCGCACCGGGGAGGATAACGCCGACGCCCACCTCAAGCGGCAGGTGATGGGCCGGGAGGTCGTCCTCGCCGTGACGAACGGCAAGCTGGACTTTGGGCCGTGGGAGCAGGTGTTCTACGGCGAGTTCGACGGCCGGCGGCCCAAGCGCGTGCTAGTCAAGGTTATCGGGGAGTGAGACCGAGGCCGCAATCGCGGGCCGGCCCGCGAAGGGTGGGCGAACGGAGTACAATCGGAAGCGTCCCGGGACGCTGGTCCCGAAACTGACCCTACGAACCCCGAGCCGATGGCCCGCACCCGCCGCCATGCCGAGCCGCCGCCCCCGCCGCCGCTGTACGCGATGGTCCTGCCGGGGCTGGAGCCGGTCGCCGCTGACGAAATCACTCGCGACCTTGGCGGCGAGGTCAAGAAGGTCTCCCGCGGCGTCGTTGTCTTCCGGCTCAACGAGATTACACCCGCCGTCCTCAAGCTCCGCACCACCGAGGACGTCTTCCTGCTCGCCTGGGGGTCGGACAGCCTCACCTACCGGTCCGACGACCTCGACAACCTCCGCAAGTGGACCGCCAACCGCCCGGACTGGAATCAGCTCTTTAAGTTGCACCACGCCCTGCGGCCGCGGGCGAAGGGCCGGCCGACGTTCCACCTCGTCTGCCAGATGCAGGGCGAACACGGCTACAAGCGGCACGACGCCCGCGAAGCCCTGATTCGCGGGCTGGCCGGCAAAATCCCCCCCGGCTGGCAGTCACAAGACGAGAACGCCTGGCTGGAGGTGTGGCTGACCATCCGCGGCAAGACCGCGGTGTGCGGCGTGCGGCTGTCCGACCGGACGATGCGGCACCGCACCTACAAGGAGGACCACGTCCTGGCGTCGCTGCGGCCGACGGTCGCCGCGGCGATGGTCCGGCTGGCCGGCGTCGGCCCGGGGATGACGGTGCTCGACCCGATGTGTGGGGCCGGCACCATCCTGGCCGAGACCATCGAGCTGTCCAAGCAGCGCCGCGGCGGGCGCATCGAGGTGGTCGGCGGCGACCTGGACCCGAACGCGGTGTACGTCACCTCGCAGAACCTGGGGAAGGTCGGCCCGGCGACGCTGGCCCGGTGGGACGCCCGGCGGCTGCCCTTGCCGTCCGAGTCCGTGGACCGGATCGTGTCGAACCCGCCGTTCGGCAAACAACTCGGGAGCATTGAGCAGGTGCTCCCGCTGTACACCGCCGCCGCCGCCGAGTGGGACCGGGTGCTGCGGCCGGGCGGCCGTGCGGTCTTCCTGGTGATGGAGCAGCTCACCCTGCGGAACGTCCTCCGGGCGCACCGGTGGAAGCCGACCCGGCAGTTCAAGGTCCGGGTGCTCGGCCAGCCGGCGGTCCTGAGCGTCTGGCAGAAGCCCGAGTCCGGGGGTAAGATGACCTGACGGGTGGCGAGGTGGTGGGGTGGCGAGGTGGTGGAAGACAGGCGTCTTT
>DASSAT010000014.1:0-8347 GCA_035699305.1 Fimbriiglobus sp.
CATCTTCCGGAGTCGCCATGCCTCCCCTCGCCGCCGAACTGTCGCTGAATTACCTGCCGCGACTCCCGCGGCGCACGGACTGGCGGATCGGCTGCGCCGGGGCCGGGTTCATCGTCCGCGACTGCCACCTGGTCGCGTACCAGAACGCCGGGTTCAACCCGGTCGCCATCGCCTCCCGCGACCCGGCCACCGCCCGCGCCGTCGCCGCCGACCGCGGCATGATGAAGGCCCACGCCACCTACGACGAACTGCTCGCCGACGAGTCGATCGAAGTCCTCGACGTGGCCGTCCCGCCGGATGCCCAGCCGGACCTGATCCGCCGGGCTGTCGAGAAGGGCCAGGGCCGGCTCCGCGGCATCCTCGCGCAGAAGCCGCTCGCCCTATCGGTGGCCGACGCGAAGGACGTGGTGGCCCGCTGCGAGGCGGCCGGAATCAAGCTCGGCGTCAACCAGAACATGCGTTACGACCAGTCGGTGCGGGCGCTCAAGGACGTGCTGACACGCGGCTGGCTGGGCGAGCCGGTGTTCGCGTCGATCGACATGCGGGCGGTGCCGCACTGGATGCCGTGGGCCCAGGGGCTGCCGTCGCTCTCGACGTTCGTGATGAGCATCCACCACCTGGACACGTTCCGCTACTGGCTGGGCACCCCGGACCGGGTGCTGGCCAGCACTCGCCCCGACCCGCGGACGACGTTCCCGCACAAGGACGGCATCAACCTGTACGTGCTGGAGTACGACGACTGGCACGCGCGTCCGGCCCCTGGGACCGCGGCCGTCCCGGCCGCTCTTGCTCCGCAAGTCGGGGGCCTTGACGTTCCTGGAGCGCCCCTGCCGGGTGGAACAAGAGCGGCCGGGACGGCCGCGGTCCCGGGGACGACCGGCCCCCGGGCGGCGGCGTGGGACGACGTGTGGGCCGGGCCGTGCAAGGAGGGCGTCGCCGGCGACGTTTCCATCAAGTGGCGCGTCGAAGGCACCGACGGCCTGGCTCAGGGCACCATCGGCTGGCCGGCATATCCGGCGAAGGTGCCGAGCACGCTGGAGTTCAGCACCCGGTCGCAGCCGGGCTACTGGTTCCGCCCGCGGTGGGCCGAGGTGTGGTTCCCGGACGCCTTCGTCGGCACGATGGCGCAGCTGTTGTGCGCGATCGAGGACAACACCGAGCCGGAGATCGGCGGCCGCGACAACGTGGAGACGATCGCCTTGTGCGCCGCGGTCTTCGCCGCCGCCACCGAGCACCGCGTCACGACGGTGAAGGAGTTCCTGTAGGGTGGGTCAAGCGAGTCTTCAAGCGCCGACCCACCAAGACAGCCTCCGCGGTGGGTCGGCGCCCGCAAAGCCGGGATTGACCCACCGGTGAGGTGAGTTTGTCCGTTCGCTTCAGTCATCGATAGCCGACTACCTCGAAGCCTCGTGCTTCTTGCAAGCCTCACGTGCCTTGTCGAAGAACTCTGGGTCAGCACGGAACTGTTCGATCATCCAATGAGCGAAGGCTTCGCTGTATTGGGGTGAGGAGTACTGGGGCTTGTAAAAGAAATTTGGCTCGCTGTCCACTCGGTGAGCTTTGCGGACGCAGAGGACATCGTGCCCGGTAATCACGGAGTCACCCAACAATTGTTTGACACGAGCGACCAATTCCTTCTGTCGGTACGGATAGAGTAGGTCCGTGCGAACGGCCTTGAATGCAGGCGCGTTTTCATCCGTAACAAGTCGCACAGCGGCCCCGTTCGCCCCTGACAGTTTCACTTCGGCCGGTAGCACGCTTATGGTACTGCCAATGGGAGCTGTCACAACCTTCTTGATTCCGTCGAGCCAGGAACTTCTTATCCGATCCAGTTCGCGGTTTATTGCCGCCCTCAAATCCTCGGACGTGCCCGGCTCACTCTTGGGTCCGTGCCGAAAGTAGACGGTCCCCTTTGAAAATGCAGTCTTTTGCTTTCCTCCGCCGACGTCATACGTACCGGGTGCCGTGAATACGATCGGGATCGGGACCGGTGACACCGAGAGCATGGCCACTGGGCAGCTGTATCTGAGACCGCCGGAGAGAGAGAAGCCCGCGACGTGCTGGTCGGTGTACTTCTTGATCTTGTCCGCGATAGTCGCTGGGTCCAAGGCCAGTACGTTCTGTAGGTCTGCTGACGCCGGACTGCCGTCATCGTTCACACCAATGACAATGAGGCCGCCGCCCGAGTTTGCCATCGCAACGAGGTCCTTGATTATTTCGCACCAGTCCTGCGGAGCAGCCGGGTCGAACGACGCCTTGAAGTCAAGCTCGGCGCTTTCGTTTTGTGCCTCCTCAAAGTTCGGCAGAATTTGCTTTTCCATGGGCTGCGGAGTACCAACGGACTGGTCGATGGGTGAAGAGACAGCAGACAAATTTCGAGCAGAAGACAGTTTGCAAACAGGACAACTGCATCTCCGCGAAGGTTCATGCTTCCGGGGCCAAACGGTTGATTAGACTGCGAACCGCTTCGCAGCCTAAACGCGCAGCGACCGCCGCGCCGTACAGCCTAGCACATAGCATCTCGTCATCCGACCGCATCCCGCAAGCGGCTTCCCGACCGGCAGGTACTCCGAACAACCCGGGTTGGATCCGCGCGACAAGTCAACCCGAGCAGACTGTCACGCCTGCCGACCGGAATCCGCTTGACTCGGTCAAATCGCAATATAATGAACAAATGTATCATACCGTTTAGCCCCTCCCAGGATTTACCCATGTCCCTGATCCGCGCCGCCCCGATGACGTTCGCCCCGCCGGTCCCGGTCGATTGGCTCTGGCAGCCATACCTCGCCCGCGGCAAGCTCGCCGTCCTCGATGGCGACCCCGGGGCCGGTAAGACCTTCCTCGCCATCGACCTCGCCGCCCGCCTCTCCCGCGGTCGGCCGCTCCCCGACGGCAAGACTCTCACCCGACCCCACACCACCCTCTACCTCAGCGCCGACGACGACCCCGCCGACACCCTCGGCCCCCGCGCCGCGGCCGCCGGCGCCGACCCCGAACACATCCTCATCACCGCCCCGTACTGGGACGCCCCCAACCGACTGCCCGACGACATCCCCGCCCTGGCCCGGAGCGTCCAGGAGTATCAGGTCGATCTGATCGTCATCGACCCACTCTCGTGCTACGTCCCCGAGGCGACGGCCGGCAGCGCCGCGGCCGTCCGCCGTGCCCTCGTCCCCCTGGCCGCCCTCGCCGCCGAACACAGGTGCGCGGTGCTGCTGGTCCGCCACCTGACCAAGGCCGGCTCCCCGCGGTCGCTCTACCGCGGGCTGGGAAGCATCGGCGTGATCGGGGCCAGCCGATCCGGGCTGCTCGTCGCCCGCCACCCGGACGACCCGGACCTGCGGGTGATGGCCCACCACAAGAGCAACCTCGGCCCGGCCGGGCCGTCGTTGGGGTTCCGGCTGGCGTCCGACGACCGCGGCCGGCCGGTGCTCCGCTGGGTCGGGCGGGTGGACCTGACGGCCGACGAACTGTGCGCCGCAACCGAGCCGGTCGGCAAGCGGCCCCGCGAGCGGGCGGCCGAGTGGCTGGGGGCGGAGCTGGCGAACGGTCCACGGAGGGCGGCCGAGGTGATCGCCGCCGCGGCCAACGCCGGCATCACCGAGCGGACCCTTCACCGGGCGAAGAAGGACGCCGGGGTCAAGTCCGAGCAGGTCGGCAAGCAGCCCGGTACGAGCGAGTGGGTCTGGTCCGACCCGGCCGCGGAGGCGACGATCTCTCAGTCGTCCGGGGATCAGATTGCCACATTGCCACTCCCAGAAGTGGCAATCTGGTCCCCTGGAGCCTCTCCCTCCGACGGAGATGTCGTCCCGTAGGATAACCGGACACTCCTGAATCGTGGTGGACATGACGCCGGACCTCACGATCGCGCAAGCCCTGGTCATCTCGGACGCCGCCGGGCCGCGGGTCGTCGCCCGGTCGGACGACTTCCCGTTCGCCTGGGAGGAGGCCGCGCGAACGGCAGCGGTGCGGTTCGGCCGCCGACCGCCCGGCATCACCTGCCCCGCCGCCCTGTTCGCCTGCCCGGTCGGGCGAAGTCACGTCGCCGTCGTGCAGGTCGCCGACCAGCCTCAAGCAGAGGGGGAGAAGAGGAGAGGGGGAGAAGAGGAGACCGAACCTGCCGCCCACTCCTCTTCTCCCCCTCTCCTCTTCTCCCCCTCTCCCCCTCTGGCTTTTCGCTTCCTGGTCCTGACCCGCAGGCTGTACGAGGCGCTGGGCGACCCGTTCGCCGTCGCCGACCGGTTCTCGCCGAACTGGTCCGCGAAGGAGTCGCTGCCGACGCTGGAATGGGAGGGCGGTCCGCTGCCGCGGCGGACGGTCGAGCAACTGCAAGCGGTCCTCAAGGGCGGGGACACGGCGCTCTTGCTCGGCGGCACGCAGGCGCTGATCGACGGCGGTCGGCTGATGATCGAGTCCGCGACGCCGGCCGACGAGCTGTTCCGCGGGCTGTGGCAACTGCTGCCGGAGCGGACCCGGTTCGAGCTGTGGCCGGCGACGCTGGCGTTCTCGAACGAGCTGGGGTTCCACGCCGTCGCGCTGCCGGCGGCGCCGGAGCCGTGGCCGATGGGTTACTTGACCGCCGACCAGGCGCGCGACTACCCGGAAGGGCGCTACGAGCTGGCGTTGCAGACCGCGGTCGAGGCCGGCAACCAAGCGGACCTGGACCGGCTGCTCGCCCGCCGCTCCAGCCGGGACACGCTGCGGCTGGCGATGTATATGGTGATCGCCGCGGTGGCCGTGGCCCTGGCGGCGAAGGTGCTCACATGAAGAAACGATCCACAGATTACACAGATTTCACAGATGGAAAGACAGAAAACAGGAGACAGAATGTTGAAGTGAGAAGAGACACCATTTCTCTCTTCTGCCAACCAGTATTTTCTTATCTGTCTTCTAATCTGTGGAATCTGCGAAATCTGCGGATCGTTTCTTCACCAGCTTACCAGCAGCACTTTGCCGGATTCGAGCGTCAGCCGCCACTCGCGGGCGGTCTTCTCGATCCGCCGCGGCCGGTGCTCGGCGGCCAGCTCGGCGGCGCGCGTCACGGTCGGGTCGTTCCACACCTCGCCGGCCAGACGTTTCGGCGGGAGGACCGCGTTGGCGAGTTCCGTCGGCGGCCGCGGCGCCCCGGGCGGCAGCAGCACCCCGGCCCGGTCCACCGTTCGCACCTCGGAGTCGCCGATGACCCGCACGGCCAGCACCGGGACGCGGAACCGCAGGGCCACCCGCACCGTCGCGTCTGGTTCGACGGTTACGCCGACGACCTCGGCCACCCACGGGTGTTTGGCGAACGCGGCGGTGAGCAACTCGGGCAGCTTCGGGTCTACAGCCTGCACCGTCTCGGGCAGGCCCGCGAGGTATCGCACCTCGGTGAGGAACGTCGGCCGGTCCTTGCCCGGCGGGGCGTCGCAGGCGATGTCGGCAATCCGCACCGCGTACCGGTCGCGGCCAGCCACCCGCTCCCCGGCCCGGCCGCCGAGCCACGCCACCGCGTACATCACCCCGCCGACCAGCGCCAGCGCGATCAGCCCCTTGACCGCGATCCCGACCAGCGCCGCCCGGCCGGCGGTCCCTTTTTGCGTTTTGCGCTTTGCGTTTTGCGTTCTACCAGACATGCAGCTCCTGCTGGAGGGTGACGCCGGCGGACTCCTCCACCCGGGTGCGGACCAGTTCGATCAGCCGCAGCACGTCCCGGGCGGTCGTGCCGGGGTGGGCGACGGCGTAGTTGCCGTTGCGGTCGCTGACCTCGGCGCCGCCGGCCCGGGTCTTGGCCAGCCCGGCCCGGTCGATCAGCGCGGCGGCGGTCGAACCGGGCGGGTCGCGGAACATCCGCACCGCCGCCTGGAAGCTCAGCGGCTCGGACCCCTTGCGGACGACCCACGCCCGCCGCATGCGCTTGAGGATCGCGTCGGGCGCGTCCGGCTCCAGCCCAAACTCGACCCACAGGATGACCGGCTCGACGAGGTCGCTGGAGTGGTCGCCGAAGCCGAGTTCGTCGCGGCCGCGGACCTGCTCGGTACCGTCGTCGGTCAGCACCGCGACCCGGCGGACGGCCGCGGCGATCTCCCCGGACCGGTCGCCGACGTTGCACCGAACGCTGCCGCCGACGGTGCCGCGGATGCCGACCAGCGTCTCCAGCCCGCTGAGGTTCGCCTTGACGGCGTGGGCGATCAGGTCGAACAGCGGCCCGCCGCCAGCGGCGCGGACAGTCTTACCGGTCGTCTCGACCCCGGCGAACGCCGGCCCGGCCAGCCGGACCACCACGCCGGGGACCGGGTCGTCGCGGACCAGCAGGTTGTTGCCGCCGCCGAGCATCCGCACCGGCGCCTTCTCGGCGGCGCAGTACTTGAGGACGGCGCGCAGCTCCTCGGCGGTGCGGGGCTGGACCAGGAAGTCGGCAGGGCCGCCGATGCGCAGGTGGGTGTACGGGGCGAGCGGTTCCCGCTTCTTGGTGATCTCGGGGAACTTCTGGGCCAGGGACATGCGGGTCCTCCGCGGGGCGCCGGACGCGGGAATGATACGGCGCCGCCGCGAAGGCGGTCAACGCGGCCCGCTGCCAAGCTACCCCGCCTCAGGTCGAAAGGCATTCACCACAAAGGCACAAAGGTCACACAAAGAAAACACAAAGGAAAGCAAGGGCTTCTTCTCTTCCTTCTTCTTCGTGTCTCTTTGTGTGACCTTTGTGCCTTTGTGGTGAATGCCTTCGACCTTCACGGTCCCAGAGGCCGCACCAACACAGGTCAACAAGTAACCGAGAATCGCTCAGGGTCGGCTGATGCAGAACAGGTGCTTGTCCCCGCGGAGGAAGATCTCCCCGTCCGAGAACGCCGGCGACGAGTAGCAGCGCTCGCCGATCGGGTTGCGGCTGACCAGCTCGAACTCCGGCGACGCCTTGAGCACGAACGTCTCGCCGCCATCGTCGGTGAAGTAGACGTGCCCGCCGGCCACCACCCCGGACCCGCTGTGGTGCCGCCCCAGCCGCTCGCGCCAGGTCCGCCGGCCGGTCTTCGCGTCCCAGCAGCTGGCCATCCCCTCGTCGGTCACGAGGTAGAAGTACCCGTCGTGTGCCACCGGCGACGGGACGTAGCCGCCGTCGTTCTTCTTCGACCAGCGGACGTGCGACTTGGTCACGTCGCCCGTGCCGGTCGGGTCGATCGCCATCACCCACCGCTCCGGGAACCCGGCCGTCAGGAGCACCAGCCCGCGGTGGAACACCACGCTGGAGACGAACTGCTCGGTCGGGCCGTGGATGATCCAGTTCGGCGCGCCCGTGTCCGGGTCGTAGCTGGCCACGCACTTCGACCCGGTGAGGACCATCTGCGGCTTGCCGTTCACTTCACCGATGACCGGCGGGCAGTACGACCGCAGCTTGTTCGGCCGGTCGATCCGCCACCGCTCCTCACCGGTCTTCTTGTCCAGGGCGACGAGGAACGCCTCGGCGTCCTGGTCGCCGTTGACGATCACCAGGTCCTTGTACAGCACCGGCGAGCTGCAGAACCCGTGGACCGAGTGGAACTCGCCGGGCGACTTCTCCCACAGCTTGTTGCCGGCGAAGTCGTAGCAGTAGACCCGCATCCGCGGCTGGTCGAGGAACGTGACGTACACCCGCCCGCCGTCGGCCGCCGGGGTGGACGAGGCGTAGCTGTTGAGCTTGTGCTTCTTCTCCAGCGGCGCGACGAGCACCACCCGCTGCCAGAGGACGCGGCCGTCGGTCCGGTCCAGGCAGAGCAGCACCCGCTTGTGCTCGGCCTCGATGCAGGCGGTGACGAACACTTTCCCGTTCGAGACGATCGGCGACGAGTGGCCGGTGCCGGGGAGCGGTGACTTCCACTTCACGTTCTCGGCCGCGGACCACTTGAGCGGGAAGGCCGTCTCCGCGGTGCTGCCGTCGCCCTTCGGGCCGCGCCAGCCGGGCCAGTCGGCGGCTTTAACAGTGGTGAGTGATGAGTGATGAGTGATGAGGGCGGCAAGGGCAATGGTCAACCAGCGGGGGCGCATGGCGGGGAGGCTCCGGTGGGGGTGGGCGGCCGGCGGGTCTGGTCATTCAACCATGTTGTGTCAGAGTCGGGAACAGAAAAACCTCGGTCAGCGTCCGACCGTCCAGGGGTTTCACCCCTGGCTATTGCCGGACGCCCCGTTGGGGCGACAAAAACAGGCCGCCCACCACAATCAATTACTGCACCCGTTCGTTAGTCGGTGGTGGTCCCAGCCTTCTATCTGAGCATCGGGCCGTTACGCCCTAGCCCCAATGGGGATCCGAGCTTCACACACCGAGGACTGCCCCATCTACAAACGAACCGCCGTCGCCAGCGGCCCAGGTCGGGTTCGAGCGCGTCCTCGGGGGATCGGG
>DASSAT010000015.1:0-2506 GCA_035699305.1 Fimbriiglobus sp.
ACTTCTGTCCTCTGACTTCTGTCCTCTGACTTCTGTCCTCTGACTTCTGTCCTCTGACTTCTGTCCTCTGACTTCTGTCCTCTGACTTCTGTCCTCTGACTTCTGACCTCTGACTTCTGTCCTCTGACTTCTGTCCTCTGACTTCTGTCCTCTGACCCCTGACCCCTCAATGGATGCTGACCTGATCTCCCCGGACCGGCTGCCGCCCCAGAGCCGCGAGGCCGAGAAGGGCGTCATCGGCAGCGTCCTGCGCGACAACGCCGTCCTGTCGGACATCCTCAACGTCATCCGCCCGGACAACTTCTACTTCGACGCCCACCAGAAGATCTTCCAGGCGGTCATCGACCTGTACAACGACGGCAAGCCGGTCGATACCGTCATCCTGTTCGAGACCCTCCGGCAGCGCAAGCAACTCGAAGATGTCGGCGGGGCGGAGTACCTGGCCGACCTGTGGGACGCCGCCCCGACCGCCGCCAACGCCGAGTACTATGCGCGGATCGTCCGCGACAAGGCGGTCGTCCGCAACCTGATCCATGCCAGCACGGAGTTGCTCCGCGACGCCTACGACGGGGTGACGTCCGCCGACGAGCTGCTCGGGATGGCCGAGCGGAAGGTGCTGGAGATCGCCGAGAAGGGGACGACCGGCGAGACGCACGACCTCAAGGACACCCTGACCGAGGCGTTCAACCGGATCGACCAGCGGGCCGGGACCAGCCACCTGAACATCAGCGGCATCGGCAGCGGGTTCGTGGACCTGGACAACATCACCGCCGGCCTCCAGAACAACGAACTCGTCATCGTCGCGGCCCGGCCGAGCGTCGGGAAGTGCCTGACGGAAGACAGCGAAATCCTGCTCGTGGACGGCCGCATCGAGACCATCGGCGAGTTGGTCCGTCGCCGCTCGGGCCGGCTGCTAACGCTCCACAACGACTGGAAGCTGCGGCCGACTTCGCCGAGCGCCTATGTGGACGACGGGGTCAAGCCGGTCTACCGGGTCCGCACCCGGCTAGGGCGGGTGATCGAGACGACCGCGAGCCACCCGTTCCGCACACTCGGCGGGTGGCGGCCGCTGGCCGAGTTGAGGCCCGGCGACCGGATCGCCGTCCCGCGCCGGCTGCCGGTGTTCGGCAAGGTGCCGATGCGGGACTGCGAGGTCAAGCTGCTGGCGTACCTGATCGGCGACGGCGGGCTGACCGACACGACCCCCGAGTTCACCAACGCCAACCCTCGCCTTCGGGCTGAGTTCACCGCGGCGGTCCGGGAGTTCGGCGGGGTGAACCCTCTTCCTCCCTCCCCCCTTGGGGGGGAGGGTCGGGGTGGGGGGTACAGGCGACAACGGCTCCACGACATCATCTATGACCCGTGTGGCTCACCCCCCACCCTAACCCTCCCCCCCAGGGGGGGAGGGAACAAAGCCGCGCCGATCCAGGTTGTGGCAGAAGAAGACGCTACCCGCAACCCGCTCACCCTCTGGCTGGACGGTCTTGGCCTGTGGGGCAAACCAGCTCGCGGCAAGTTCGTCCCGGCCCCGGTGTTCACGCTGCCGCGGCGTCAACTGGCCCTGTTCCTGAACCGGCTCTTCGCCACCGACGGCTGGGCGACGGTACTGTCCGAGGGCCAGACGCAGATCGGCTTCGCCTCCGTCAGCGAGCGACTCGCCCGCCAGGTGCAGCACCTGCTCCTACGATTCGGCGTGATCGCGAGCCTTCGAGCGCGGCAGGTGAAGTACCGCGGCACCCGCCGGCCGGCGTGGCAACTCGACGTCACCGAGCCGCTGTCGGTGCGGACGCTCGGCCGCGAGATCGGCATGTTCGGCAAGGAGGCGGCCGTCACCCGCGTCCTCGACGGGCTGTCCCGCAAGCGGCTCAAGGCGTGTCGGGACACGGTCCCGCCGGAGGTCTGGGGGCTGATCGACCGGGCGCGCGGCGGCGAGTCGTGGGCGTCCGTCGCCCGCCGCGCCGGCCTGTCGGACCGCACGAACCTGCACGTCGGCCGGCGCGGGCTGAGCCGCGGCCGGCTCCGTAAGCTCGCGGCCGCGGTGGGCTGCGACCCGTTGCGCCAACTGGCCGACAGCGACGTCTACTGGGACCGGATCGTCTCCGTCGAGCCGGCCGGGGAGAAGCAGGTCTACGACCTGACGATCCCCACGACGCACAACTTCGTCGCCAACGACATCTGCGTTCACAACACCGCGTTCGCCTTGAACGTGGTCCGCCACGTCATCACTGAGGAGCGGCGGCCGGTCTTCTTCGTCAGCCTGGAGCAATCGCGGGTCGAACTCGCGGAGCGGCTGCTGTGCTGCCAGGCCCGGGTGGATAGCCACAAGCTCCGCAAGGGGCACCTGAACTCCGACGACATGCACAAACTGATGATGGCCGGCGACCAGCTGCGCGGCAACGCCAAGGAGGGCTTCGTCAAGCTGTTCATCGACGACACCCCGGCCCGGAACATGCTCCAGATCGGAGCCAACGCGCGCCGGCTGAAGCTGCGGCACGACATCAAGCTG
>DASSAT010000016.1:0-3598 GCA_035699305.1 Fimbriiglobus sp.
TTCACCGCGAACGTCCGCTCCTTCTTCTTCGGCGGCCCCTGGTCCTCGTCGTCGTCGCCCTCGTCCTTGTCCTTATCGTCTTTGCCCTCCGGCTTGCCTTTCGCCTTCGACACCAGCTTGCCCTGGGCGTCGAACACCTCCAATTTCACGTCGCCCTTCTTCGGCTCCTTGCCGAGGTGGAACCAGACGACCGCGCCGCGGGCCGGGTTCGGCGCGGTCGAGCCGCGCAGGTGGCTGGAGACGCTGCCGCCGCCGTAGCTCCACTTCGTCACCGGGCGCACGGTGAACAGGTGCAGCGGCTTCTCCTTGAGCGAGTCCGTCCACTCGCGGACCACGGTCAGGTCATCAAGAATCCAGATGGAGCGGCCGTGCGTGCCGAGGACCAGGTCGTCGCCCTTCACCTGGAGGTCGTGGACCGGGACCGTCGGCAGGTTCAGTTGCAGGGACTTCCACGTCTTGCCGGCGTCCGGCGACACCATCACCCCGCCCTCGGTGGCGAGGTAGAGGACGCCCTTCTTCGCCGGGTCCTCGCGGATCGCGTGGCAGTGGGTGCCGCTGTCCAGGCCGTCGGTGATCTTGCTCCAGGTCTTGCCGGAGTCGGTCGTCTTCCAGACGTGCGGGCGGTAGTCGTCCATCCGGTGGTTGTCCACCACCAGGTAGCACGTCCCGGCGTCGTGCGGCGACGGCTCGACGCACTTCACTGTCCCCCAGTCCGGCAGGTCGGGCACGTTCGCGGTCACGTCCGTCCAGGTCTTGCACTCGTCCTGCGTCAGCCACACCTTGCCGTCGTCGGTGCCGAGCCAGATCAGCCCCTTCTGCTTCGGGGACTCGCCGATAGCGAAGATGGTGCAGTACGTCTCGGCGCCGGTGTTGTCGCCGGTGATCGGGCCGCCGGACCACTGCTGCTTCTGTTTGTCGTTGCGCGTCAAGTCCTTAGACACGGGTTCCCACGTCTGGCCGCCATCGCGGGTGCGGAACAGGACGTTGCCGGCGTGGTAGACCGTCTTCGGGTCGTGTTGCGACACCAGGATCGGGGCGGTCCACTGGAAGCGGTACTTGTGCTTGGCGGGGTCGATGCCGGACGGGTCCCACTGGTTGACGGTGACGTTGCGGGCCTGCTTGGTGCGGTCGTCGTAGCGGGTCATGGCGCCGCCGTACTCGCCAGCGTAGACGACGTTCGGGTCGCTCGGGTCGGAGACGCACCAGCCGGCCTCGCCACCGCCGACGGTGTGCCAGTCGCCCAGCCCGATGCCGAACTTCAGCGAGTTGCTCGGCCCGCTGGCGCTGCCGAGGTCCTGCATGCAGCCCATGACCCGGTACGGGACCGAGTTGTCGGCGTGGACGTGGTAGAACTGGCTGATCGGCAGCGGCGGGGCGTACCAAGTCTTGCCGCCGTCGGTGCTGATGTCCACCCCGCCGTCGTTGCTGTCGATCATCCGGTCGGGGTTTTTCGGGTCGATCCACAGGTCGTGGTGGTCGCCGTGGTGGCAGCCGCGGACCGGCTGGAAGGTCTTGCCGCCGTCGATGCTTTTGAGCAGCGGCACGTTCGGGGCGTACGCCACGTCCGGGTTGGTCGGGTGGACGGTCAGGGTCGAATAGTACCAGGCGCGCTGGCGGAGGGTGCGGCTGTCGCTGACGCGCGCCCAGGTTGCGCCGCCGTCGTCGGACCGGAACAGCCCGCCCTTCTCGGCCTCGATGAGGGCGTACACCCGCTGCGGATCGGACGGGGCGACGGCGACGCCGACCTTGCCCCAGAGGCCGTCGGGTAGGCCGTTCTTTGGCGAGCGGGGGGCGTTAGCCCCCTGTTTCTTCTCCGAACCAACAGGGGGCTGACGCCCCCCGCTCGCCTCGCCGGTCTTCAGCGACTCCCAGGTGTCGCCGCCGTCGCGGGAGACGTACAAGTCCGAGCCGGGGCCGCCGCTGGTCAGCTCCCACGGCCGCCGCCGCGTCTGCCAGAACCCGGCGAAGACCACCCGCGGGTTGCTCGGGTCGAGGCACACGTCCGAGGCGCCGGTCTCGTCGTTCCTGGACAGCACCTTCTCCCACGTCTTGCCGCCGTCGCGGGTGCGGTAGAGGCCGCGCTGCGGGTTCGGGCCGAAGGCGTGCCCCAGCACCGCGGCATAGGCGATGTCCGGGTCCTTCGGGTGGACGACCATCGTGCCGATCTGGCCGACCTGTTTCCAGACGTGCGTCCAGGTCTTGCCGGCGTCGGTGGACTTGAAGATGCCGGCCCCCGGGGCGACGTTGTTGCGGATGTTCGCCTCGCCGGTGCCGACGTAGACGACGTTCGGGTCGCTCGGGGCGACGGCGATGCTGCCGATGGAGCTGGTCGGCTGGTCGTCGAACACCGGCTTCCAGATCAGGCCGCCGTCGGACGACTTCCAGACGCCGCCGGAGGCGGTGGCGGCGTAGTACGTCAGCGGGTCGCCGGGGACGCCGCAGGCGCGGCTGACCCGGCCGCCGGCGAACGGGCCAACGCTGCGGTACTTGACCGGGGCGAACTCCTTCGGCCCCTTCGGCTCGTCGGCGGCCCGGAGTTCTGGAGAGTGGATACCGAGTACCAGAAGGCTAAGCGTGAGGAGGCAACTGCGCATGGTGTGACTCGCGTGGAGGGGTACGGGAGTTGGCGTCCATGATACGGTCTCCTCCCACCGGTCTACACGGGTGAACCGGCCGGAAATGTCGCCCAGTTTGCCTGATCGGCGACATCGGCACGGCCGGTCCGGTCCTGCCGATCGTACCGGTTCTGCCGATTCTGTTTTGGATTCCGCTCGCGCGTGTCTAGTAATGGTCCCGGAGTGGAACGGACTTCTCACCTGAACCCTGGTGCATCATGACTCGCTCGGAGCGCAAGGCATCATCCTTCTCGGCGACCCGTCTCCCCCTGGGGCTGGAGCGGTTGGAGGACCGGGCGGTGCCGGCCTACACCGCGACGCTGGCCGGCACGGTCGCCACGTTCACCGGCGACGCCTCCGGCGACACCCTGACGTTCACCATCGACGGCGGCAACCTGCGACACAACCGGTTCTCGGCGGGCAACCCCGGGTTCATCAGCGACCTCGACTTCGACTCCGCGGTCGCCGGCGTCCAGACGCTGGCCGCCGACGCCGCGGCCGTGGTCAACGTCAACGCTGGCGACGGCGACGACACGGTGACGCTGGGCGACGGGGTGCAACTGAACGGCACCCTCGATGGCGGCGGCGGGACCGACACGATCGACTACTCCGCGTACACGACGCCGGTAGCCGTCAACCTCGGGGCCAACGCCCCGGGCCTAACCGCCACCCTCGGCGCCGACCAGGAGGTGCCGCCGACCGACAGCACCGCCACCGGCTCCGCCACCCTGACGTACAACAACACCGCGCACACGTTCGACATCACCGTGACCGTGGACGGGATCGCCCCGGCCGACGTGACCGGGTTCCACATCCACCGCGGTCCGTTCGGTGTCAGCGCGCCGATCATCGTGGACTTCGTCCCCGGCGGGGTGCCGATCGCCCCGCTGACCCCGACCGCCACCGGGTTCACCTTCACCGCCACCGGCGTCGCCCTGGACCCGCTGCACGAGGCGGCGCTCCTGGGCGGGGTGACCTACGTC
>DASSAT010000017.1:0-5335 GCA_035699305.1 Fimbriiglobus sp.
CCCCAGCGGGTGCTGTGTTGAAATGGTCGGTCGGAGCCTGCATTTGTAGGGTAGGCCGAGTCTTCGAGGCCCACCGACTGCACTCCCACGGTGGGCCTCGAAGACTCGGCCCACCCTACAAATCTCGGCCTTTCAACAGAGCACCCAGCGGGGAGAGGGGGGTAAGAAATCAACGCGATCCGGTGTCAGTTGGCCCGCCAGTACCCGGGCAGGCCCGGCAGGGTGGCGCGGAGGATCTCGAGGACCGCCTTGCGGTCGGCCGCCGAGAGGTGACGGAACGGCTCGGTCGTGTCCTTCCCGGTCAGCACCTCGTGCAGCCGTCGCAGCACGTAATCCTTCACGGGCGCCGGCAGCTCGGCGAACGCCTTCGAGTAGACCAGATAACTACACGGGTACTTGAAGAGCCGCGTCTTCAGGTCGAACTGGCGCAGCGACCGCTCCGACTCGTCGGCCGGCCCGCGGGCGGCGAACTCGCGGGCGAAGTCCGACGTGCCGGCCACCGGGTCGGTCAGCTTCGCCTCGCCGCTAAAGAGCAGGTACTGGACCAGCGGTTCGCCGGCGCTGCGGATGCGGCGGGTGGTGCTGTCCCACCGTTTGCCGGCCGGCTCGCCCAACTCCTTGTTGAGCGTCGCCTCGTGGTGCAGCGCCTGCCGGGTCAGGATCGACGCCCGGGCGATGCGGTTGTGGCACTCGACCTGGTGCTCCAGCACTATCAACGCGACCACGTCCGAGTGCGGGCTGAGGTAGTTGGCCACCGTGAACCGGTCGCGCAGGTCGGTGACGTTCTGGCCGGCGGCGTTGCTCTCGGCCTCCGGGTCCCGCTTGTTCCGTACCACGTGGTTGCCCATGTGCCGCTGGCCGCCGTGGGTGCCGGTGACGTACCACCCGCCCCACCGTTCGCTGAACGGGCTGGTGTGGTCGGTGCGGAACGACCCGGCGGAGAGGACCGGGAACCCTTCCCGGTCGGTGTACACGGACCGGATCAGGAACCCCGGCGCACCCTGCGTGGAGCTGGACGCATGGCAGATCAGGCAGTTGTCCGTCTGCCGGATGAACCGAGGTGTGCGGTCCGGCTGCTGGTCGATGGAGTAGAACGCGACCCCCAGGTTCGGGTCGGCGGCGGACAGTTCCATCACGTCGCCGCGCAGGCAAAACCCGACGTACACGTCGTCGTTGAAGTAGATGGCCCGCGGCGTCTTCGGGGTGATCCGCTCGCGCTGGAGGCTGGTCTTGGAGAAGACCAGCACCTGCGACGACACCGGCACGTCCAACTCCTTGAGCACAGCCTGGAGGTAGCCGTGGTCGTCGTCGAACGGCAGCGTGAGTTGCCCCGTGCGGAGCTTCTCCCGCAGCGCGGCGACGGGGTTGTCGTCCGGTGCGGACTTGTAGTTGATCGGCTCCCGCTCGAAGTCGGGGACCTGCGCGACGGCCGGACCGGACACGAGGACGGCCGACACGACGACCGCGGGGAGGGACAGGCGGAACATGCGGACGACCCCAAATAGGCGGGTCAGGAAGGCGGGCTATCGATCACCCTCAGTATAGGCGGGGGAAATCGGATTTCAAGGTCCGATTTTATCCGCAGATTTCGCAGATTGCACAGATGAGAAGACAAATAAGAATGGTTTTATTTGTCTTCTCATCTGTGCAATCTGCGAAATCTGCGGATCACTTCTGTCTGGCCGGGTCGAGGTAGACGAAGCTCTTGCCGAGCCGGCCGCCGTAGTTGCCGGCGCTGATTCGCAGCAGGTCCGGCACGTCCTTCGCGGCCGCGATCGCCTTCTGCGTCGCGGCCGCGATCGTCGGCAGGTCCGCCCCGTTGATGATGATCTCCTGCACGCTGACGACACCCTCCGGCAGCTTCGACTCGACTCCCGGCTTGCCGCGCAGCGTCGGGCAGTACTCGGCGAAGGTGCTGGCGATGGCGAACTTGTACCGGCTGCCGGCCTTCGACCCGCTCGCCGCCACCCCGCCCGGGAACGGCAGACTCACCCCCGTCACCTCGCCCGCCGCCTTCGCCGCCCGGTCCGCGGCGTCGAGGGCCGCGTCGGCGGTGCCGCCCATCAGCCACAGGTTGCCGCCCATCAGCCCGTCCGCCCAGCCGCACCTTCGTTCGATGACGAACTCCCCGGACAGGATCGGCACCACCCACACCCGCCGGCCGAACCGCTCGTCCTTGTACTGGTGCCCGTCGCCGAAATAAGCCAGCTTGCGGCCGAGCGGGAACCAGTGCTCTTCCGCTGGAAGGACGTTGAAGCAGGCGATCGTCGGGCAGGTGAGGACGTTCTGGCTGACGCGGACGAGGACGCTCCGTTCGAGCCGTTGGGTGCGGTCCTTCCAGAATCGCGGGACGTGGAACTGCACGACCGCGCCCGGCCGGCCGTCGGGCGTCTCGGCGGGTTCGACGTATCGGTCCAGCCCGGCCTCGCAGTCGCACAGGATGGAGGAACTGGCGTTGCCGGTCGCGGCGTGGACGGCATGGTCGAGCCAGGCCCGGTCGCGGGCGGTGACGAGCACCGCGGCGTAGATGCTGCGGAACGCCTCGGCGTAGGTGTCTTCGACGACGGCGGGCATCACGCACCTCCGGGGCCGGGGATGCGGACATGATACCCGCCGCCCCGGCGCCGGCAGCGACCGGGTGCGCGGTTCACGGGCCGGGCACCGCGGCGCGCTCCCGGTACAGCCGGACGAACTCGTCGAACTCCTCGTCGTTCAGGTCCGAAACCGCCCAGAACGTCATCCCGGCCCGCTGCCAGATGCGGACGTTGAACCCGTGACGGGCCAACGCCCGCGGGGGCGTGTCGCCGTCGCCGTCGGCGGGCCAGGTGAAGAGGTTGATGGCGTGCAGCCGGCGGTGGTACACGAGCGCGGCCACGGGCCGGTCGGTCAGGTAATCCAGCCGGCCGCCGGCTAGCGGATACCCTTGCGGGGCCAGGTCGGGGACCGGGGGGGAGAAGTCGAGCTTCCCCCGGAACCAGGGCTTGACGGTGTGCCGGTCGGAGGACGCCACGTCCGTCAGGTGATCGACCTGGAGCGAGCGCACGTGACTGGCCACGACCCGCTCCGCGAGCCGGTCGTCCGGGGAGACTCCCGCTCGGGACAGGATTATGCCGACGGCCGCGGACGCCCCGACGAGGAGCACGACGGCCGCCGCCACGGCGACGAGGTGCCGGGACGGCCGTCGCCTCCGAGCCGCGGGGAGGACGGCCGACCGGACTCGCACGCGAAGCCCGGCCGGGGCTTGGTGGTAGAGCGCCGGGGCCGACACCGCCGCCCGCAGCGATCGCAGGCGGCCCTCCCGCTCGGCGCACACCGCGCACCCGCGGAGGTGCGTCTCGACCTCCACGTGCCGGACCACGTCCAACTCCCGGTCGGCGTAGGGGTGCAGCAGCGGGAGCACGTCCTGGCACCTCATGCTTCCCCTCCCACCCGGTCCGGCGCGAGGCGCCGTTGCAGCTGCCGGCGGCCGCGCGACAGGCGGGACATGACGGTGCCGAGCGGTGCCTCCGTCACGGCGGCGATCGCCTGGTAGCTCAACCCCTCCAACTCCCGGAGTACGACCACTTCGCGCAACAGCGGCGGCAGCTCCTCCAACGCCTGCCGGACGAGCGCCACATCGCACTTGCGGATGGCCAGGACTTCCGGGTTCGACGACTCGTCGCCCCGGTCGGGAACGTCGTCCGGGAGGGCGGCCGGCTGCGCCCGCTGTTTGGTCAGCCAGTCGCAGGACGCCCGGCGGACCACGCCCAGCAGCCACGCCTTCCCGTCGCCGCCGCGGAAGCTGCCGAAGTACCGCGCGGCGCGGACGTACGCCTCCTGGACGACGTCCTCGGCGGCGTGCACGTCCCGGGTCAGCCACCGGGCCAGATTGTAAGCGGCGTCGAGGTGAGGCAGGGTGGCCTGCTCGAACTGACTCCGCTGGTCGAGTTCCAAGCCCCGGACCCTCGGCTCGGGAGGGCGGTCGCAGTCACACACCCGTTACTACCGGCGCGAGGGCGTGAATATTTCCGTGATCCGGTTCTTTCTCGACGGGGGAATTTTTCGGCGGGCCGGCCGGTAGGGACGGGCGACGCCGCCGGCATGTGCTGCCGGGGGCCGTTCCCTTCCCGACCGTGAGGACCAGACCGTGCGGAACGAACACAGGGCGCTGCGGGACGACGACGGCGTGGACCGCCGGGGCATGCTCCGGTGCATGGCGTGGGTGGGCACCGGGGTGGTCTGGAGCATGGCGGGCGGGGTCGCCACCTCCCGCGTCCTCGGCCGGGGGCCGGCCGGGAAGCCGACGTTCTCGTTCGTCCAGATCAGCGACAGCCACCTCGGGTTCGCCCGGGCGCCGAACGCGGACGTCGCCAGCACCCTCCGGCGGACGGTCGCCCGGATCAACGCGCTGCCGGACCCCCCGGCCTTCGTCCTGCACACGGGCGACCTGACCCACCTCGCCAAGCCGGGCGAGTTCGACGCGGTGGCGGAAATCCTCAAGGGGGTCAAGGCCGGCCGGGTGTTCTACGTCCCCGGCGAACACGACTTCGACGGGGACGGCAACAAGGAGTACCTGAGGCGGTACGGCAAGGGCACGGCGGGGTCGGGGTGGTACAGCTTCGACCACCACGGCGTTCACTTCGTCGGCCTGGTCAACGTGGCGAACGCCAAGTCCGGCGGCGGCGACGGCGGCCTGGGCGTGATCGGGAAGGACCAGCTGGCGTGGCTGGAGCGGGACGTGGCCGGGCTGGCGGACAGCGTTCCGGTCGTGGTGTTCGCCCACGTACCGCTCTGGACCGTGTCCGCGAAGTGGGGCTGGGGCACCCGGGACGCCGAGCAGGCGCTCAAGATGCTGAGGCGGTTCGGTTCGCTGACGGTGCTGAACGGCCACATCCATCAGGTGATGCGGAAGGTGGAGGGGCACGCGACCTTCCACACCGCCCGCTCGACGGCGTTCCCGCAGCCGGAACCCGGCAAGGGGACGCCGGGGCCGATCCGCGATCTGCCGGCCGGGAAGCTCAAGGCGGCGCTGGGGTTGTCGCAGGTCTCCTACACGGAGAACAGCGGTGCCCTCGCCGTCGTGGACTCCACGCTGGAGTAATGCCGAATCGCCTCGATACCTGATCCCCTCTCCCCGTTGGGAGCTAAAAGGCTCTGACAAAACCCCCAGCGGACCCTTGAGAAGCAGGCTTCCCAAGAGGTTTTGTCAGAGCCTCTAAGTAGAAATCCTTTTGTTGGGAGCGTCCCTCTTATGTGGTATGAACACCACGCGAGCAATGACGCGGTCGCCGTTGGCCTTCACTCGGGCGGCCTTGCAGGTCGCACGTGCCGCGTTGCCGGCGTACTCCTCGAAGTT
>DASSAT010000018.1:0-4561 GCA_035699305.1 Fimbriiglobus sp.
CCGAGGACGCTACTAAACAACAACAGGTGTGCTCCGTCGGGCCGTGGCCACCTCCACGCCGGCATCACCGAACCTCTGAAACAATAACCGGTTACGAGCAGACACACAGTAACGGCCTATTCGGAACTACTGACCCTACAAGTGAGTCACCTCCAGCCGCGTCAGCCACTCGCGCAGCCACTCCGCTCGTTCCCGGGCGGCGGCCTCCGCCTCGTCGGGCGAGACGCGCTTGAACCGCACCGTCGTCCCGGGTCGTAGCTGCGCCAGCGCGTCCAGGTCGGCGCGGATGACGTGCGCCACCTTCGGGTAGCCGCCGATCGTCTGGCCGTCCACGCCGAGCACGACCGGCAGCCCGTCGTTGGTCACTTGCACCGCTCCCGGCGCCACCGGCTCGGACACCAACTCGCCGGGCTTGCGGGTCAGCGGCTCACCGGCCAACCGCAGACCCATGCGGTTGCTTGCCGGGGTGACGGTGTACGTCGTCTCGAAGAAGCGGCCATCGGGGAACCAGTCGGCCTGGGGGCCGTCGAGGGCGCGGAGGGTGAGGGCGTTCGGAAGAGAGGGGGTGAGGGGGTGAGGGGGTGAGGGCGTGAGGGGGTGAGAAGACAGGAACGGGAGTGAGCGGCCGGGGGTGGCGGAACTGGGGGCGCAGTCGAGCACGTCGCCGGCGCGGATCGTCTCCAGGGCGGAGCGGCTGCCGAGGACGGTGGGCGCGTTGAACCCGCCGGCCACGCACAGGTAGCCGCGGACGCCCTCGGGGGTGCCGCCGATCTTGAGCACGTCGCCGGGCTGAAGCTGGAAGGTGGTCCCCGCCAGTACGGGGCCGGTGAACGGCGCGCCGAAGACGACGCCGGCGGTCGGGTGCTCGGCGCGGAGGGTCGGCCCGGCGAGGGTGAGTTCCAGGGCGACGGCGTCCGGCGGGTTGCCGATCAGCGCGTTGCCCAGCGCCAGGGCGGCCCGGTCCGCGGCGCCGCCGACGGGGACACCCAGCGACCGCGACGCCGGCCGGCCGCGGTCCACCAGCAGCGAATAGGGGCCGGGGTCGAGGACGGTCAGGCTCATACCTGGGACCGCGGCCGTCCCGGCCGCTCTTCCTTACCAGATCAGGGACATACTCGTATTTCCCACAGCACACCCCTCGCATAGCAAGAGCGGCCGGGACGGCCGCGGTCCCAGGGTGGTCACGCGAACGGCTTCAGCTCAAACCCGCGGGCCAGGAGCGCCTCCCGCACGGCCCTGGCGAACGCCACCGCCTCCGGGTTGTCGCCGTGGACGCAGACGGTGCGGACGCCCTTCTCGCGGATCAGCCACTCGACCTGTTTCACCGCCTCGTCCGGGTCGTGAACGAAGGCGTCCGGCTCGGTTCGCGGCACCAGCGACCCGTCCGGCCGGTAGCGGCGGTCGGCGAAGCCCTCGGGGATGAAGGGATGCCCGCGCGACCGGCACAACTCTTCGAGGTATGAGCCGGGTAGGCCAACGACCGGCAAGTTGAAGGTCCAGGCTACTGCGGACAGGGTTCCCGCAACCCACGAATCGCGACACGCCTGGTTGTAGAGCGCCCCGTGCGGCTTGATGTACCGGACCACGGACTCGTCTTCGCCGTTGCGGAGGTTGTTGAGCTTCACCGTCTCAGCTAATCGGATTAATCCGGCGATCTGATACTCGCACGCCCAGGTGATCTCCGGGTTGGGGACCGGCCATTCACGCCGGCCGTAGTGTTCACGATCGGGGTAGCCCGGGTGGGCGCCGATCACGACCCCGCGTGCCCATGCGTCTGACAGGGTGTCCATGATGCCGGTGAAAGTGCCGGCGTGCAGCCCGCAGCAGACGTTCGCCGACGTGACCAGCGGCATCAACTCGGCGTCGGTGCCGGCGCCCTCGCCGAGGTCCGCGTTCAGGTCAATGTCCATGGCTTTCCCCTGGGACCGCGGCCGTCCCGGCCGCTCTTCCTTCACCCGGTGGGGGCGCTTGCATGTCGTCGAAGGCCACCGACTGTGGCGGCAAGAGCGGCCGGGACGGCCGCGGTCCCAGGCGTCACCCCGGCAGCCCACACTCCAGCACCGTGACCGACCCCTCCGGCACCAGTTCGCACGCTCCGACCGCGGCTGGCAGCATCACCACGCTCCCCGGCCGCACCGGGTAGCGCCGGCCGTTCCAGCCGATGTGCCCACTCCCCTCGACGCCGACCACCACCCGGCAGTGGCCGTCCGCGCCGACGGGGAAGGTGTCGTGGTGGCCGTGGCGGTGCAGGGCGAAGTACTCGCAGTCCACCAACCGCTCCGAGCGGTGCGACCGCCCGTTGCTCGCCGGCGTCACCGGATGGCACGGCCCGGCCGCGAAGTCCGAGCAACGCAGCCCGTGGTCGATGTGCAGCTCGCGCGGCTTGCCGGTCTTCGCGTCCACGCGGTCCCAGTCGTAGAGGCGGTAGGTGATGTCGCTGGTCTGCTGCACCTCGAAGAGCAGGATGTCCGCCCCGATGGCGTGGACGGTGCCGGCCCGCAGGAAGACGCAGTCGCCCGGCGTCGGGGTGAAGCTGTGCAGCGTCCGCGGCGCGGCCTTCGACCGCATCGCCTCGCGGAAGTGGTCCCCCGTCACGCCGTCGCGGAAGCCGGCGTAGATGCGGCTCGTCTCGGGGTCGGCGTCGAGGATGACCCAGGCTTCCGTCTTGCCGCGCTTGTCGGGGCCGTGCAACCGGGCCGCCTGCTCGTCGTTGGGGTGGACCTGGACTGATAGTTCCTGCCGGGCGTCGATGAACTTCAGCAACAGCGGGAACCGGCCGTCCGCCGGGATCGCACGGCCGAAGACGTGCTGGGTGTGTTCGGCGATCACGTCGCGCAGGGTCCGGCCGGCGAGTGGGCCGTCGGCGACGGCGCTGAGGTTGCCGTCCACGTCGGAGAGGACCCACGCCTCGCCGACGGGGTCGGCGTGCGGGGCCGGGCGGCCGAGGAACCCCGGCAGCCGGCGGCCGCCCCAGAGCATACTCTTGAAGATCGGCTCGAAGGTCAGCGGGTAGAGCGGGTGCGCCATCACGATTTCCCGGGGGCCGCGAACCGCCCGATCGTCGGCGGTCTCTGTGAGTGTACCGCACGCACGGATACCGGAAACGGCTGGCGTAGCTCAACCGGCAGAGCACCGGCCTTTTAAGCCGAGGGTTGTGGGTTCGACTCCCACCGCCGGCACCTCACCGAACTGTCAGGAACTACATCTCGTAACTCGGGAGATCGAAGTCGTCCTTCAGACTGCGGCCGACGAAGTAGCGAGCCAGCGGGGGGACCGCGAGCAGCCGGCTCATCTGGTTGCGGAACCAAAGCCCCATCCGGGTCTTCGGGGCGAAGGCGGCGGCGAAGTTCCGGGCGGAGGCTTGCTTGCTCTCGATGAGCGGCCGGAGTCGCTGCTCGTGACACCGAAAGGCGGTCTGGTAGTCACCCCCCGCGCGGTTCAGCTCCCCCGCCAGCACATAGGCCGCGGTCATGGCCAGCCCGGTCCCCTCGCCGACCAGCAGGGACACGCACGCCGCCGCGTCCCCGATCAGCATGACCCGGCCCTTCGACCAGCCGCCCATCCGGATTTGGCTGACGCGATCGAGATAGATATCCGGGGCCTGATCCATCGCCTGGAGGATTTGCGGGCACTCCCAGCCGACGTCGTCGAAGACCTGACGCAGAAGCGCCTTCCGCTCCCCGGCGGTGTGCGGCTCCGGGCCTGCCATGCGGTCGCTGACGAAGATGAAGAAGAACACCGACCGGTCGTCGCGCACGGCGAACCGCGCGACCTGCCGGCCGGGCCTGGAGTGGCTGACGTAGACCAACTCGTCGCGCGGCCGGTAGCCTTCGACCTCGAAGGCGGCCACGTGGTATCCGAGCCGTTTCTCGAATTGACTCTCAGGTCCGAAGGCGAGGGCACGCACGGTCGAATGCAGCCCGTCGGCGCCGATCACGAGATCGAAGTCGCGCGGCGGTCCGTGCTCGAAGGAGACGAGTACGTCGGCTGCGCGCTCCTCGATGGCCGAGATGCTGTTGTCGAAGACCGCCTCGACGCGCCCCTCGACGGTCCGGTAGATCACCGCCGCCAGGTCGCCGCGCAGCAGACTCGTGAAGCGGTCTTGCGTCATTTGGCGGATGACATCGACCGTGAACCCGCCCGCCTTCCGGCCGCGGTCATCGACGATCCGCACCTCCTGCACCGAGTACCCGGCCTTGCGCACCTCCGGGAGAATGCCCATCCGCTCCGCGATCGTGTAGCCCAGGCCCCAGAAGTCGATGACGTAGCCGCCCGTGCGGAATTGCGGCGCCTTTTCGATCAGTACGACCTCGTGGCCGCTGCGGTGCAGCCAGTAGGCCAGCGCCGGACCCGCGATGCCCGCCCCGTTGATGGCAACCCTCATGCTGTCTGCCCTCATACCAGATCGCCTGGATTCGCTACCGTTTTGGTTTGGTTCCTGTACTTTCCGCAACTTTGTGTAGCTGAGGCGGTGTCGGTCGGGGTGTAGACGAGTGCCGGCCCGGCCGGGAGGATGGGGGTTACCAGACCGACCCAACCCCCGGACGGACTCGGCCATGTC
>DASSAT010000019.1:0-2443 GCA_035699305.1 Fimbriiglobus sp.
GCCGCCGGACATGCACCGGGCCGGGGCGTGGGTGGATGCCCACGCCCCGGCCCGGACTCGTCTCGATCACGTCGGCTTACTTCACGGCGACCGTGCCCGTCTCGCCGACCGCCGCCGCCAACTCGGCGAACGTCGCGGTGGCCGTCTCACCCGCCCGGACCACCACCCGCTTCTGCTCGGTCCGCACGGTGCCGTTCACCGCGACCTCGGCCCGCAAGTCGTAGAAAAACATGCCGGCGGCCGGCAGGTCCGGGGTGTGGAACTGCCGGGTCGCCCCGACCCCCGTCACCTCGGCCCCGTCCACGAACAGCTTCGCCGTGGCCGGCAGCTCGACCGTCAGCCGGGCCGGCGCCTGCGAGGTGGTCCCGCCGGTCGCCGGGGCGGCCGGGGCCGGAGCCGCCGGAGCCACGGGGATCGCGTCCATCATGACCGGCCCGACCGGCGCCCCGTAGCACGCCGCTCCGCCGTGGCAGCCGGCGCCGTAGCTGGACCCCCAGCACCCGGCCCCGACCCCACTGCCATAGCACGACCCCCAGCACCCGCCGCCGTTGCCGCTGCCGTAGCAGGAGCCCCACCCGGCCGAGTAGCCGTGGCACAACGACCCGTAGCACGAGTAGCCCGAGCCGCCGTGGCACGACGCCTTGCGGGCGTGCCACCGAGCGAACAGGCCGCAACCGAGGAACCCACCGCCGTGGCACCCGTGACACGACGAGTACCCGCTGCAGCTGTACCCGGAGCAGCTGGACCCGCTGCACCCCGCGAACCCGCCGCCGTAGCAGCTCGAATACCCGCTGCACCCGACCGCCACCCCGCCGTAGCACCCGTTGCACCCGCCCGACCGCCACCCGAACGCCGCCGCGTCCGGGCCACCCGCCACCGCCGTCATCAAAAGCAAGCTGTACATCCTAGTCCTACCCTCCCCAGAGGAACCCCCGAGACGAGTCCCCACCTCGCCCCGGACATGGGGAATCGTAAACCGGGGCAAGGTGGGCGTCAAAAGCAAACGAGGCAAGATGGGCACTCTGACGAGGGGCAGACCTCGTTACAGTCGGACATGCCCGTGCCACCCGCGTCGAGTGAAAGAACGGGAGCAAATTCGGTGGCGAGTTACCAATCCGATGGGTTTGTTGCTGACAGACGGAAGTCGATCCCCTCGACACGATGGTCGGCATCGGCCGGTGAGGCGGCAGGGGTAAGACGATCAAACGGTGTGTGTGACGTCTTGATCGTCTTGATCGCCTTACGGCCTACTGCCAGCCGCGGCGACGGAAGAGCCAGCCGGCGGCGGTCATCCAGGCGGCGGCCAGGGCACCAGCGGCCATCAAATGCATCCAGTGCCGCGACTGCACGTCGCCGGTGACGGCCGCATGCAGCACCCGCGGGCCGTGGAACTCCAGCGCCAGGTACGGCACGCCGGGGATGCCGTTCTGCGAGCAGATTAAAAGGATCAGCGACACCGACATCAGGTAGCACATCGACCCCATGAACGCCGCCCGCTGCGTCTTGGCCAGGGTCGCCACCGTCATGCCGATGCCGAGGAACCCAGCCGCCATCGCCGTCAGGGCCATCCAGAAGAACAGGGTCGAGAGGACCGCCGGGTTGTAGATGCCGGCCAGGGTCGCCGCCAGGGCGATGCCGAGGGTCGGGTAGAACAGGAACTTGGCGGCCAGGATCTCGGTCGGCGACGCTGGCGACAGCGCTTGGGCCAGCAGCACCCCGCGCTCCCGTTCCTCGCAGTTGAGCGTCGGCAGCAGGTACACGCAGGCGAAGTACAGGGCGAACACCACCATCCCGGTGGCGATGGCGCTGCGCAGGTCGAGTTCCTTGGCGCCGAGGCCAGCCCGCTCGATCGTCACCCGCGGCAGCGACGACGGGGCGGTGCCGGCGGTCAGCCGGGCCACCTGCTCGTCGAGTTGGCGGAACGAATCGCGGATGGCCCACAGGTCGTCGGCCCCCGGGTCCGGGGCGGCGAGCCGGCCCGGGTCCACCCCCGCGGCCCGGAGGGTGCGGGCGGCTTCGTTCTGGGCGGCGTTCCGGGCGGCGCGCCAGAACCACGCCTCGTAGGGGGCCATCGCCCCCGGGTTGCCGGGCGGGTGCCACACCCGGAACGTCCGCCCGACCGCCCGGCCGTTGGCGTCGTGCCGCCAGATCTGGATCGCCCCGGTGCCGGGTGGGTACGTGATGAGGCCGTCCACGTCCTGGGGGTCGAGCCGGTCGAAGCGGACTTGCGGTCGCAGGTCCGCGGGGACGCTCGCCCGCAGGTCGGCGACGAAGGCGTCGTCCTGGTTGTAGTGGACGATGCAGCGGTGGACGCCGCCGACCAGCCCGCCGCCGCCGACGTCCCCGCCGCCGGTCCCGGGGTTGAACAGGGACAGCATCACGGCCGCCACGATCAGCAAAAGCGCCAGCGCGATCCCGCCGCGGTTGGCGAGGTGGCGCTGGA
>DASSAT010000020.1:0-7921 GCA_035699305.1 Fimbriiglobus sp.
CTGGGCCGCCTCCTTGCAGAAGGCGTAGACGACGTTGTCCGGGTAGTTCGAGTAGCCGACCGCGTTCGACGCCCGCAGGAGCATCTGGAAGAGGATGTTCGGCACGCGCTCGCGGAGCCGGGCGAGGCGGTCCCACGGGTCTTCCTTGAGGAACCGCATCGCCGAGTCGAACGTCGCCCCGCCCCACATCTCCAGAGAGAAGAAGTCGGCGTGCCGGCGGGCGTACTCCGGCGCGACGTGCAGCATGTCGTAGGTCCGCATCCGCGTCGCCAGGAGCGACTGGTGCGCGTCCCGCATCGTCGTGTCGGTGACGAGCAGCCGCTTCTGCGTGCGGACCCACTTGGCGAACTTCTCCGCCCCGAGTTCGAGGAACCGGTCGCGGGTGCCCGCCGGCAGGTCGGTCGGCTTACCCGGCGTATGTTGCGGCGCGCCGACGTGGTCCCACGGCACCTCGGCCGTCCCGGACATGCCGATGTCCGGCCGCGGCCTCCCTTTCACCTCCGGGTGGCCGTTGACGATCACCTCGGCGATGTACGTGAGCAACTTCGTCGCCCGGTCCTGGCGGACCGGTAGCTCGAACAGCTCCGGCGTCTCGTCGAGGAACCGCGTGGTCACGGTCCCGTTCAGGAACCCGGGGTGCGTGACGAGGTTCAGCAGGAACGGGATGTTGGTCTTCACCCCGCGGACGCGGAACTCCTGGAGGCAGCGCTCCATCCGCCGGGCGGCGTCCACGAACCGGTTGCCGCCGGCGGTCAGCTTCACCAAAAGCGAGTCGTAGAACGGGGTGATGACTGCGCCGCTGAACGCGGTGCCGGCGTCCAGCCGGATGCCCAGCCCGCCGCCGGACCGATACGCCGTCAGTCGGCCGTAGTCCGGCACGAACCCGTTGGCCGGGTCCTCGGTCGTCACCCGGGCCTGGATCGCATACCCGTGCGTCGTGATCTTCGACTGGTCGCCCAGCCCGATCTCGGGGTCCGACAGCGGCAACCCCTGGGCGATGAGAATCTGCGACTTGACGATGTCGTACCCGGTCACGACCTCGGTGACGGTGTGCTCAACCTGGATGCGCGGGTTGACCTCGATGAAGTAGAACGTGCCCGCGTCCACATCGACCAGGAACTCGACGGTGCCGGCATTGTCGATGCCGACCGCCCGGCCGACCGCCAGCGAGGCTTCGAGGATGGCGTCGCGCAGCGTCGGGTCGAGGTTCGGGGCCGGGGCCAGTTCGCAGACCTTCTGGTGTCGGCGTTGGATTGAGCAGTCGCGCTCGAACAGGTGGACCAGGTTGCCGTGCCGGTCGCCGAGCAGTTGCACCTCGATGTGCTTGGCCCGCTCGACGAACTTCTCCAGGAAGACATCCGGCACGCCAAACGCCTGCCCCGCCTCCCGGCCGGCGGACTCGACCGCCTCGGCGAGCTTGTCCGCGGAGCGAACGACGCGCATTCCACGGCCGCCGCCGCCCATCGCCGCCTTGACCATCACCGGGTACGTCAGCTTCTCCGCGAGTTGCCGGGCGTCCTCGGCCGATGACACGGGCTTGTCGCCGCCCGAGAGGACCGGCACCTGCGCCTGCTGCGCGATGCGGCGGGCGGCCACCTTGTCGCCGAGCTGTTCGAGGATTACCGGCCGGGGGCCGACGAAGGTAATCCCGGCTTCCGCACAGGCGCGGGCGAAGTGCGCGTTCTCGGAGAGGAAGCCGTAACCGGGGTGGATCGCATCGACGCCGACCTCGCGGGCGAGGCCGACGAGGCCGGGGATGTCGAGGTAGGCGCGGATCGGCTCGCCGGGCTTGCCGACGCGGTACGCCTCGTCGGCCTTGAACCGGTGCAGGGCGAACCGGTCCTCGTGGGAGTAGACGGCGACGGTGCGGATACCGAGTTCATGGGCAGACCGGAAGACCCGGATGGCGATCTCGCTGCGGTTGGCGACGAGCAGCTTCTGAAAGGGCGTTCGAGGCAGGTCCGGCATGTGCGTATCGTCCTCGCGGGCAGTCGCGGGTGTGATACGGATTCCGCAGGGGAAAGCGAAAGCCCCCGCCCGATCCGGCAGGGGCGTGGGTAACGCTGAGCGGAGCTACTTCGCCAGCGCGGTGAGCGGGACGACGACCTTCGGCTGCTCCTTGTTGTCGGTGATGATCTCCAGCACTTTCGACCACTTGCCGGCCGTCGTCGGCGTGACCTTCACTTTGAGGATGTGGACCGGGCGGGCGCCAGCGGCCACCTGCTCGACCGCCACGTCTCCGCCGTCGCCCTTGACCTCGATCACCTTGAACGGCCGGTTGCCCTGAAGGATCACCTTCTGCTCGGCCGGCTCGCCGACCGTTACCTCGCCGAACTGGACCGTCTCCGGGTTGACCGCGATCGGGGCGACCACCGTTACCCGCACCGGGATGCGGATCCGTTCCATCCCAGGGGTGGCGGTCTTCACCCACACATCGGTGGTCCAGTCGCCGACGGGGCACTTCTCGTCCAGGGTGGCCGTCACCTCGTAGGCTACCTCGTTGCCCTGGCGGTGGACCTGCTTGGCGGTCGTCTTCACGTACGCCCCGCCGCTGGCCGCCTCGGTGATCTGCCAGTTCGGGTCGCTGTAGAACGTCAGCCGGGTCGTGGCCGTGCCCCCCTGCCCCTTGCGGAGGGTGCCGAACGCCAGCGACTCCGGCGCGATCACCAGATCGTCCCGGGCGATCGCCTGGACCTTGAGTTGGACCTCCTCGGCCGACTGCGGGCCGTATACCGGGACGTACACGATCACCGTCTTGAGGACGTTCGCCTGTGGGATGCGGCGGGTGTCCATGTCGGCGACCACGGCGGTCGATTCGCCGGGGGCGAGTTGGGCCTTGAGGACGCCGGCCGAGACGCACCCACACGACACCCGCGGCGCCCCGAGGTTGATGGTGTGGTCGCTGGTGTTCTTGACCGGGAAGTAGTGACGGTGGACTGGCCCCCGCGGGGTGATGCCGAAGTCCTTGACCGTCTCCGCGAAGTAGTCCGTGGCCCCGGCGTGGGCGGACGCGGTGAGGCCGATGCCGAGTAGCCCGACCAGAATCATCCGGTGCATGTCTGTGTCCCCCCTGGGGTGGTCCGGCCGCCCCTCAACCGTGATAGTCGGCCAAGCCAGTTCGCCAATCGGTGCTGCTGCGGACGACTCCTGACTGCAACTATCGTACCCGGGTCCGCGGCCCGATGGCCAACGCCCCTGCCCTTCTTATCGGCTCGCGCGCCAGGACCGCCGACATTTCCGACACCCGTGCGACAGCCGTTGAGTAGTTCATCACCTACGGGCGAGAACCGCGACTATCACTTGCGCCGCCCCGGCCTGGCGGAGGGTGGTCGCCGCCGCGTCGGCCGTCGCACCGGTCGTCATCACATCGTCAACCAGCAGGACCCGCGCATCCCGAGCCGTCACACCGCGACGGACCCGGAACGCCCCGCGGACGTTCGCCCACCGGGCCGCGGCGGACTGCGCCCGCTGCGACGGCGTCGGTCGGGTGCGCGCAAGCCACCCCGGCCAGCACGGCAGCCCTAGCCGGTCGGCCAGCAGCCGGGCCACCGCCTCGGACTGGTTATATCCCCGTCCCCACCGTCTCCACCAATGCAATGGCACGGGAACAACCACGTCCGGCCGGTGGGCGGTTAATGATTCCGCGCGAACGGTCGCCAGCAGGCCGCCGAGTTCTTCCGCGAGCGGCTCGCCGGGGCCGTGCTTGATGCGGATCACGGCCTCGCGCAACCGGCCGTCGTATGGCCCGAGCCGGACGGCCGCGTCGAAGCGGAGCCGTGAACTCCGGCACTGCGGACAGCCGTCGGTCAGGTCGGTGTGCGGGCCGACCGTCCCGGCGCACCGCGGACAGGTCGGGAGGACGTCGGCGGTCAGTGCGTCCCGGCACGGGTCACAGAGGGCCGCGGCGGTCTCGGTTTCACACAGCCAGCAGCGGCGCGGCCAGATGAGGTCTGCGACCCCAGAGACGAGCGTTCGGTAGGCGCGGGTGATCACGGTGCAAACTCATTGGTCGGGTCAGGCGGACTTCCTCCCACCGACGAGCGGAGATGCCGGGAGTTCGAGCACGAACCGCGTCGGCCCGCCGTTGGCGGGGGCGTAGCGAACGTCGCCGCCGTTGACCTGGGCGAGCCGCCAGGCGATCGTCAGCCCCAGCCCCCGGCCCCGCCCGGCCTCCCGACCCGAGAAGAACGGGTTGAACAGGTGGTCCAGGTCCGCCTCGGCCGGGCCGGGGCCGCTGTCCTCGACCGCGACGACCACCGCCCCACCCCGCCACCGGGCCGAGACGCGAACCCACCCGCCCGGCGGGGCCGCCTCGACGGCGTTGCGGATCAGTTGGCCGAGCGCCTGACTGGCCTGTGCCGGGTCGAACTTACCCCACACGGCCCCGTGACACAACTCGTCACACTCCAGCGACACCCCCTTCGCCGCGGCGTCCGGCTCGTGGTCGGCCACCACGTCCGCGATCCAGTCGGTGGCGCGGACCGGCAGCGGGGCCGGCCGCGGCGGGCGGGCGAACTGGAGCGTGCCGTGGAGCAGGTCGTGGACCCGCCGGGTCTGGCGGACGATCGCCTCCAGTTGCCGACGCCGGTCCGGGTCGTCTTCCCGCGCGAGCAGGAGTTGGGCGTGGCCGCGGATGACTGCCAGGGGGTTGTTGATCTCGTGGCTGGCGCCGGCGGCGAACTCAGCCAGCCCCTCCAGCCGCGAGTCGCGGACCCGGGACTGGAAGTCCGCGCGCAGCCGGGTCAGCTCGTCCGCGAGCCGATCGACGCGGGCCTCGGACTCGGCGAGCCAGACCGCCCCGGTAGCCCGGCGGGCCTGGGCCGTGGTGCGGAGCAGCCTGGCGATGACCCAGGCGGGCACATCGCGGACCTGGACGTGGTGTGGCGACTGCCGGGCGACAGCGGACTCAGCGAGGGCGAGCGCGTCGGCGGCCAGCGGCCCGCCCCGGTCGAGGACGCCATCGCCGGTCAACCCCAACTGCCCAATCGTGGCCTCCGCCGCGGCTACGGCGAACTGCACGATTCGGAATAGCCCGTCCGGCGCCCCGACGGCAGCGGCGTCGCCCACTTCCAGCCGGAGGAACCCGACGGTGAACGAAAGCCACGGCGGCAGCCGCCACCGCGCGGCGAGCCGGCGGGTGATGGCCGCGGCCGGCAGTCCCCACCGGCGACGTTGAGCTTCAACGGGGTCGGCCGGGTCGTCAAGGCACGCGGACGCGAGGCGCGGCTCGACCGCCCGGACCGCGTACCAGCCCAGCGGCGCGAGCTTGGCAGCGGCAAACGCGGCGGCCGGCGCGCAGCACTCGCACCGGAGGGCCAGTTCCGCGGCGACCGCCGCGGCCGCCGCGGCGATCCGGTCCACCTGGTCCGGTTCCGGGGCGCTGACTGTCCCCGCCCGGTCGAGCAGGGTGGCCGCGGTGTCGCAGAGCGACGGCTGGGTCAGCAGCGCGGGGGTCAGCGCGAAGTGGTCAGGATCGGCGGTCGGCCGGACGAATCGCAGGACGTGCGCCAGAGTAGCCGGGTCGCGGGCGACGGCCCGCGGGTCCGGTGGGTCGGCGGCCAGGGCAAGCAGGGCGTCGGCGGACGGGGGCAGCCACGCCAGCCCGACCGCCCTGTACCCCACCGGGACCCCGCTCACCGGTCACCCCTCCCTTCCGTGTTCCGGGCTTTGAGCGGTGAGCGTCGAGCCGAACCCTGTTCTTCTCGCTCACCGCTCACCGCTCAAAGCTCACCGCTCCTCACGCGGTCGTCGCCGGCTCCAGTTCCAACTGCTGGCACATCCGCTCGATCAGCACGTCCACGTCGAACGGTTTGTGCAGGAAGTCGTCGGCCCCGGCCAGCTTCAACTCCTGGATCTTGTCCTCCTCGACCATGCCGCTAATGCAGATGATCCGGACCTCTTCCAGGCTGTTGTCCGACCGGACCCGGTGACAGACCTCCTTGCCGTTGATGTCCGGCAGCATCACGTCGAGGATGATGAGGTCCGGCCGGTACTCCTTGACCATCATGCCGGCGTCGAACCCGTTGGCGGCGATCCGCACCTCGAACCGCCCGTCCTCGTCGAGCACCTTGCCGATCATCTCGACGATCTCGACGTCATCATCGACCAGCAGCACCTTCCGCTTGCCCGACTCGAGGGCGTCGGTGGGGATGCCGTTGTCCTTCATGAACTTGTACAGGGCTTCGCGGGGGATCCGCCGGAACTTCGAGCCGGGAACCCGGAAGCCTTTGAGCTGCCCGTTGTCGAAGCAGCGGATGATGGTCTGCTGGCTGACCTTACAGATCTTGGCCGCCTCGCCGGTCGTAAACACCGTCTTCATACGAGCATCCACCCTGCCGGCTCCGGCCGGCCGCATGAAGGAGGCCCGCACCCGACTGCTCAGTCGGGACCGGACCGGGACCCGTCCGTGGAATCCGCTACCACGTTCCTGGCACGGCCAAGGGCGACGAACACCGTCGCCCCCGGCGGCGCAGAGAGGGGGATGGAGGTCCGTTGGTCCGCGCCTGGGGTTTGAAGAAGCGAAGCAGGATGGTGAAGTTCGGAACTCAAACCGCCGCGGGGATTATAACCCGCACCTGTTCCCTGTCAACGCGATCTACCGCGAACTTCGCGGCTTAACTCGTTCTCAGGCAACGGTTTCCTGCGCACAGACCGCAACCACCGCCTGGAATACGTAAACTCGCCAGGCGATCAATTATACGCACCTCCACCACCTTAACTCCATCGCAACTTCCGCACCCGACCAACGGCGGTCCGGCTTGCGGAATAGGTACACCCCTCACCCCGCCGGTCGGTGGAGCCTCCACAGAGGCCCCAGCGCCCCGGGGTTCCGGGTCGGGCGAGCCGCCCCATACCATGTCAGTCCAGATAAAACAACAGCACTGCCAGGTCGGCCGGGGTGATGCCGCTCACCCGGCTCGCCTGCCCGAGACTGGTCGGCCGCACCCGCGACAGCTTGTCGCGCGCCTCCCGGCGAAGCTGGGGGACCGCGGCGTAGTCGAAGTGCCCGGGTATGCGCTTCCCCTCCATCCGCCGAAACCGCTCCACCTCGTTCGCTTGGCGGTCGATGTAGCCGCTGTACTTCGCCTCCAACTCCACCTGCTCGACCACGGCGGGGCGGTCGGCCCAGGCCCGCAGCGGCGGGTGCCGCTCGCACAGGTCCGCCCACTCGACGCCGGTTCGCTTCAGCCAAGTCGCCAGCGAGTCGCCATCGAACCTGTTCGCCGCCAAGTACGCCTGAAGCTCCGCGATCCCCTGTTCCTTCCTCTCCAGCCGGTCCCACGCCTCCCGCGACACCGAGCCGACCCGATAGCCGATCGGCGTCAGCCGGCGGTCGGCGTTGTCGTGACGCAGCAGCAACCGGTACTCGGCGCGGGACGTGAACATGCGGTACGGCTCATCGACGCCCCGGGTCACGAGGTCGTCGATCAGCACGCCGATGTACGCCTGCCCGCGGTCGAGCACCAGCGGCGGCTCGCCCTTGAGCTTCAGCGCGGCGTTGATGCCGGCCATCAGCCCCTGGGCGGCGGCCTCCTCGTAGCCGGTGGTGCCGTTGATCTGGCCGGCGAAGTAAAGCCCGGATACCGGCTTGGTTTCGAGCGTCGGGTGAAGCTGCGTCGGCGGGGCGAAGTCGTACTCGACCGCGTACCCCCAGCGCATCACCTCCGCGTTCTCCAGCCCCGGGATCAATTTGAGCATCGCCTGCTGCACATCCTTGGGCAGGCTGGTGCTGATGCCGTTGCAGTAATACTCCCGGGTGTTCAGCCCCTCCGGCTCCAGGAAGATCTGGTGGCCGGTCTTGTCAGCGAACCGGACGACCTTGTCTTCGATGGACGGGCAGTAGCGCGGGCCGCAGGTGCGAATCTGACCCGAGTACATCGGAGCGCGGTCCAGGTTCGCCCGGATCAGGTCGTGGACTTGC
>DASSAT010000021.1:0-8360 GCA_035699305.1 Fimbriiglobus sp.
ATGCGCCCCGACCCGGTGCGGGGGACCGCTCGCGGAGCGAGCGGACTACACTGCGTTTCCTGTTGCGGTGGAGCGAACAGGCTCGGTAGGCTGACCAGTGGCACGCGGACTGCTATTGGTCCGCAAGGAGGTCGTGTCTTCCGCAGCCCGGAGCGCAAGCGACGGGCGAGAGTTACGCCCGTCGCTTGCGCTCCGGGCTGTGGAAGACAGGCGCCGGTGGCACCGGGGTGGACACGGCTGGCCAGAAGGAATCCACCATGAAGCTAATGCCCGTCCTGGCGGCGCTGTTGCTCGTCGCCGCCTGCTCCCCCCCGGGGCCGGTCCCGCCCGCCCCACCCGCGACTGCCCGGGCGACCGCGAAGGACGCCCCGGAACCGGAGCCGCAGCCGCCCCCGTCGTCGGCGAACCCGTTCGACCCCGCCGAGTTGGCCAAGCACGCCGAGCCGCTGCCCGAGCTGCCGAAGGCCGACCCCAAGTCCCAGGTCAAGGCGCTGCTGCCGGACAAGACCCTGTACCTGGAGACGCTGCCGGACAAGTCTCGGCGGGTGCTGCTGGTGGCGGAGGTCTGCCTGCGCGAGGGGCCGCTGGAGGTGCTGCTGTGCAAGAACGGCACCAAGGAGCACGAGTCGATCATCCGCACCGCGGTGGACGCCCGGTATATCCACGCTGCGCTGATACGGGCCGGGGCCAAGCCCGGCTCGCCGGTGCAGTTCGTCAACCCGAAGACCAACATGGAGGACTACAAGCCGGCGACCGGCACCGAGATCAAGGTGCTGGTGCATTACAAGATGGACGGCAAGCTGCACACGCACCCGGCGCAGGAGTGGATCGCTGACCAGATGACCAAGAAGCCGATGGCGCACCGGTGGGTGTTCGCCGGCAGCCGGCTCTTGAACAACCCCGACCGGCCGAACGACCCGCCGTACTACACGGCCAACAACGGCGAGGTGATCTCGATCTCGAACTTCCTGGACTCGATGTTGGAGATCCCGGTGGCGATCGGCCAGGACAACGCCAGCCTGAACTTCTTCGCCGAGATGGGGAAGATCCCGCCTCTGTTGTCGAAGGTGTGGGTGATCCTGGAGCCGGTGGCGCCGAAGAAGTGAGCATCAAAAGGCGTTCACCACAAAGGCACAAAGATCACACAAAGGAGACACAAAGGAAGGCAGTGATCGGCTTCTTCTTTGTGTCTCCTTTGTGTGACCTTTGTGTCTTTGTGGTGAATGTCTTCGTTCACTCCTCCGGCAACTTGACCGCTCCGTAGAGCGTCCGCATCTGCTCCTTGGCCTTGACCGCTTTGACCGCGGCTCGCATCGCCTCGCGGTGGCGGCGGTCGCCGTCCGGGTGGCGGAACGGCCCGGCCTGCGGCTTCGCCTTCGCCGCCTTCGTGGCCTTCCGCCGCTTCTTGTCCGACGCCATGCGAAGACCCTCCCCGGTCCCGGATAGACCCCGGACGGGTTGCCCAGGTTCACACTTCGAACCGGGCTAAATTCCGCGCGGCATCCAGCCGATAACAGTGAATTCGGCCCGCCGGTTCCGCTTGTAAATTCTCGCGGGGTGACTTATACCACCGCCCCCGGTCGGCGGCCCGCCAGGACGGCCCGTCGTCGGCCCGATCACGTCCCGACTCCGCCGCGCAAGGATGCTGCCGATGGCCCGGTCCTGCCCCGTCGCGCTCGTGTGTGCCGTTCTGCTTCTCCCCGCCGCCCGCGCCGCCGACCCCGGGCCGATCGACCGCACCCTGGCCGTGCAGACGGCGATGGCCGAGGCGAAGAACCTGCTCATCGCCAGCAAGTCCGCCGAGGCGGTCGCGGCGCTCGAAAAGCAACTTCCGAACGCCGACGGCAGCCGGGCGTTCCTCGACCTGTTGCGGTCCGCCTACGCGGCCGAGGTGAAGCGGCTGCAACTGGCCGGCGCCGACTCCAAGCAGGTGGCCGACGTCCGCACCAAGTTGTCGCTGATCGGCGGCGCCGCGCCGGCGCCGGTGGTCGCCGCGTCCGAGCCGGCCCCGAAGCCGGCCGCGGAGCCGAACAAGGCGCTGGAGGCGCTCAGGCAGGCGAAGGACCTGTTCCACCAGGCGCAGTCGGAGCCGGGCAAGTACGGGCCGGCGGCGAAGCTGTTCGCCGCCGCGTTCCTGGGCAAGGTGCGGCTGTCGCACGAGCAGATGGCCGCGTGGGCGTACTGCCGGGTGCGGGTGGCCGCCGACCAGCTCAAGCGCAAGACCGACCCCGCGTCCGCCGCCGAAGTCGCTGCCGAGGTCGAGGAGGCGCTGAAGCTCGCCCCTGACAACGCCGGGTTGCAGAAGGTCGGCGCGGAGTTGATCGCCAGGGCACGGCGGGCGGCCGGCGGCGCGCGGTCGGCGGCCCCGGCCGCCGACGGGTGGGAGGTCGTCGAGACGGCGAGCTTCCGGGTGCGTCACAAGGGCCACCGGGTGCAGGCCGAGGCGCTGGCGCGGACCGCGGAGGCGGCGCGCGGGGCGATCTTCGCCCGGTGGTCCGGCCCGCCGGGCGGGGCGTGGGGGCCGAAGTGCGAGGTGGTGCTACACCCGACGGCCGCCGACTTCGCGGCGGCGACGCGGCAGCCGGCCGGGGCGACCGGCCGGGCGACGGTGAAGCTCGATGGCGGCCGGGCGGTCGAGCGGCGGATCGACCTGCGGGCCGACGACGCGACCGCCGCCGTCGATGCGCTGCCGCGCGAGATGACCTATGTTGTTCTGGCGGACCTGTTCCCCAGTGCCGCCCCGCCGAGGTGGGCCGAGGCGGGGATGGCGGTGCTGGCTTGCTCCCCGGCCGAGGTCGAGCGCTATCGCCGGACGCTGGCGCGGTGCTATCGGGACGGCGAACTCTTTCCGATCGAGGCGCTGTTCGAGTTGAAGGCGCCGCCGGCCGAGCGGGTCACCGGGTTCGCTGTCGAGAGCGCGTCGCTGGTGGCGTACCTGGTGAAGGCCAAGGGCGAGCGGGCGTTCACCGCGTTCTTGCGGGACGCGCAGCGATACGGGCTGGCGTCGGCGCTGAAGCGGCAGTACGGCGTCTCCGACGCGAAGCAGCTCGGCGACGCCTGGATGCAGAGCGAACTGAGCGTCGCCCGGGCGCAGGCGCCGTGACCCTGGGACCGCGGCCGTCCCGGCCGCTCTTGCTACCCGAGTCAGGGGCCTCTTGCGACACAGAAGTGCCCCGACCAGTGGAGCAAGAGCGGCCGAGACGGCCGCGGTCCCAGGGGGCGCAGGCGCCGTGAGCTTCCAACAAGGCGAGCGGGGGACGTAAGTCCCCCGAGTGCGCCCCCGATGGGCAGGCGCTCCACTCGGGGGACTTATACCGGCTCGCATGGATTCGCTACCGTATTGGTTTGGTTCCCTCCCCCCTTGGGGGGGGAGGGTTCGGGTGGGGGGTAGCTTCCCGAGTCGGGGGCGACGTGACCGACCGGTTGATGCCTCATACCGCCCACCCTAACCCTCCCCCCCAAGGGGGGAGGGAACAAGACGGTAGCGAATCGATCAGAGTCGGTACTACGTCCCCCGCTCGCGGGGCTGGTCCTCAGTCGTCGATCCGGCGCAGGCTCTTGATCGCCTCCTCGGCCTCCTTGTGCTCCATCGCCTCCTCGTCCTCGTCTTGGTCGTCGCCGATCTCGGTGGCGATCAGGTCGCGCGGGGCGTTCGGGTCCAGCTCGACCGTCAGCGGGTGGGCGTACTCCTTGCCCCCGACCGTCAGCACCACCCGGTACATCCCCGGCTGCACCTGCGGGCCGATCAGCTCGCCCCGGCCGCCGCCCCCGCCGCCGCCGCGCTGGCCCCGTTGCGACGGGCCGGCCAGGTTCCACTCCAGCCGGTGCAGCCCGGCCCCGGCCGGCGGGTCCCGGAACGTCCGCACCGTCCGGCCGGTCACGTCCACCACCTTCACCGCCACCTTGTCCGCCTTCTCCGTCAGCAGGTACTCGATCGTCGCCCCGCGGGTCGGGTTGGTGCCGACGAACTTCCGGTCGGTGACCGAGTACGGCGACTCGCCGCCCACCCCGATCTTCCATCGCACCGCCGTCGCCGGGGTGAACAGCGTCACCTTCGCCGTCAGCACCGCCGGCTTCATCTGGCGGATCGCGTTCACGTCCAGCACCCAGACGCTGCGGCCGTGGGTCGCCGCCACCAGTTCGTTGGCCACCGTCGGCTGGGCGAACTCGTGGACCGCCACCGTCGGCAGGTTGCCGCCGAGCTTCGACCAACTGGCCCCGCGGTTGGCCGACACCCAGGCGCCGAACTCCGTGCCGGCGTACAGGATGTCCGGGTTGACGATGTCCTCCCGCAGGCAGCGGGTCGAGCCGAACGACGGCAGGTTGGCGGTGAGCGGCTTGAACGTCTGGCCGAAGTCGTCGGTGACGAAGATGTACGGCTTGTCGTCGTTGGACCGGTGGGCGTCGAGGACGACGTAGCAGCGGCCGTCGCGGGTGCGGCTCGGCTCGACGGTCGCCACCCAGCGGTAGCCCGGCAGCCCGGCCTGGAGCAGGTGGTCGGTGACGTTGGTCCAGTTGACCCCGGCGTCCTTCGTCACCCACAGTTGGCCGTCGTCGGTGCCGGCCCACAGCACGTCCGGGGTCCGCGGCGACTCACCCAGCGCGGTCATGCTCCCCTTCGGGCTGCGGGTCAGCTCCGGGGAGATTTGCTTGAGGTCGTCCCCCTTCTTGACGCTGCGGTAAACGAACTGACTGCCGCTGTAGAAGATGCTCGGGTTGTGGTGGCTGAGGATGTACGGCGTGTTCCAGTTGAACCGTGGCCGCGGGGCCGCCGGCCGCGAGCCGCCGCGCTCCTCGGTGCCGCGCGGCGTCCCCTGGCCGCCCGGCCCGCCGCGGCCGCCGGGGCGGATGCCGGCCCGCTCGCCGGTGCGGAAGTTCCGCCGGCTGATGTTGCCGCCCTGGCTCTCGCTGTACACCAGGTCCGGGTCGGTGGCGTCCACCCGGCAGACGAACCCGTCGCCGCCGGAGACGAACACCCAGTCCGCGTTGATCGGCCCGTAGCGCCGCAGGGTGTGGCTGGGGCCGCCCCAGCTGCCGTTGTCCTGCAACCCGCCGTAGACGCGGTACGGCCGGTTGGTGTCCACCGCGACGTGGTAGAACTGGCCCAGCGCCAGGGTGTTCAGGTGGTCCCACGTCGCCCCCTTGTCGAAGGTGGCGTAGAACCCGCCGTCGCAGCCGATGATCAGGTGCCGGGAGTTCGTCGGGTCGATCCACAGGGCGTGGGCGTCGGCGTGGACGCCGCGGGCGGTCCGCAGGTTCTCGAACGTCTTGCCGCCGTCGGTGCTGCGGTACATCGGGGTCGGGGTGTCGCAGAGCACGTAGATGGTCTTGTCGTCGTTCGGGTCCACCCGGATCTGGCTGAAGTACATCGGCCGCGGGTTGAGGCTGTTGACCCGGGTCCAGGTGTCGCCGTTGTCCTTGGACACATAAATGCCGCCGGTCTGGTAGCCGTCCTTGCCCTGGGAGTTCTGGCGGTTGGGCTGCTGGCCGCCGAGGCCCAGGCCGTAGGGCTTGCCCGGGGTGGGGCCGCGGCCGCCGCCGCCGAACATCCCGGGGACCTGCGTCTGGACCAGGGCCAGTTCGACCTCCTTGGTCTTGTCGCCCTGCTTGACCTTGACCTTCACCTTGTCGCCGGCCTTGCGCGGGTCCTCGACCCGCTGACCGACCCGCAGCGCCTGCAACAGGTCGCGGAAGCCGGTGACTTCCTGCCCGTCCACCTCGACGATCAGATCGCCGACCTTGAGTCCGGCCTTCGCGGCCGCGCCGCCGGCCGGCAGCGACTTCACCTTGATGCCGTCCTCGGTGAAGTCGGGGACGAACCCCGGCATCAGGATGGTCGGGCCGCCGGCCTGCCCGCCACCTCCACCGCCGCCGGCGCGGGCGCGTGGGTTCGGGGCGAGGGTCAGCTCGACCGTCTGCTCCTTGTCGTCGCGGGTGAACGTGAGCTTGACCTTGTCGCCGGCCGCCTTGCCGGTCAGCTCGGCGGCGTAGCCCTTCGCATCAGTCACCTTCTTGCCGTCGATGGCGGTGACCACGTCGCCTTCCTTCAGCCCCGCCTGGGCGGCCGGGCCGCCCTCGGTGACGGCTTCGACGACCAGCTTGTCCGCCTCGCCGGCGAACCGGACGCCGGTCACGGGCGGCAACACCTGACCGCCGCGTCCGCCGCGTCCGCCGCGGCCACCGGCCCCGCGCGCGCCCTCCTGGGCCTGGCCCTCGGGGCGCTTGCCGAGCGTCACTTCGACCGTCTCCTCCTTGTCGCCGCGCTTGACCGTCAGCTTGACCTTGTCGCCGGGGTTCTTCCCCTGGAAGTAGTCCACGAAGGTGTCGTAGTTCACCACCTTGTTACCATCGACTGCGATGACGATGTCCCCTTCCTTGAGTCCGGCCTTCTCGGCGGGGCCGTCCTCGGTGATGCCGGTCAGCTTGGCGCCGCCCCCCTCGGCGTTCTCGCCGGTGATCCCCATGCGCACGGTCGGCACCCGGCCGGTGCCGACCTTCTCGGTGTCGATGACGGCGTACAGCAGCCCCTTGGTCTTGCGCGCGTAGTCCAGCCCGATGCGGCCGGTCTTCACGGTCGGCAGGCCGTTCTTGAGCTTCTCGTCGGTGAGCTTCGTCCACTTCTTGCCGCCGTCGGCGGTCTTGTAGATGCCGCCGCCGGGGCCGTGGGTGACGACCGGGCCGTACATGTCCGGCGGGGCGTCCTTGTCGCCCTGGAAGAAGCCGTCGTACTCGTCGCGCTTCCGCTCCCACATGGCGGCGATCAGCGTGTCCGGGTCGTGCGGGTCCATTCGCAGGTCGATGCATCCGGTCTTGTCGTCCACGTAGAGCACCTTGTCCCAGGTCTTGCCGCCGTCGGTGGTCTTGAAGACGCCGCGCTCCTCGTTGGCGCCGTAGAGCCGGCCCAGCGCGCCGACGTAGACGGTGTCCGGGTCCTTCGGGTGGATGACGACCTTGCCGATCTGGAAGGACTCCTTCAGTCCCATGTTTTTCCAGGTCTTGCCGCCGTCGGTGGACTTGTAGACGCCGTCGCCGTAGGAGACGGAGTTGCGCGGGTTGGCCTCGCCGCTGCCGACCCAGACGACGTCGGGCTTGGACTGGCTGACCGCCACGTCGCCGATGGAGACGGTCGGCTGGTCGTCGAAGAGGATGTCGAAGGTGGTGCCGTTGTTGATGGTCTTGAGGAGGCCGCCGGAGGCGGTGGCGATGAAGAAGGTGGTCGGGTCGGCCTCGACGGCAGTGATGGCGGTGATTCGGCCGCCCATGTTGGCCGGGCCGATGCACCGCCAGTTGAACGGCTTGAGCACGTCGTCGGGGATGGTCCCTTCGACATGGGAGACGGTGGTGGCGGAGGCCGGGACGACACCCTCGGCGTTCTTGAGCTGGGTGAGCTGCTTCTGCAAGTCGGCGAGCTGCTTCTCCAGCGCCCGGATCTGTTGTTGCCGGTCGTCGCCGGTGGCTTTCTTGCTGTCCTGGCCGCGGGCGGTCGGGACGGCGACGACGGCGCAGGCGAGCAGGCCGAGGAATGGCCAGCGGAGTCGGGACGGCAGCGAATTCATCGCGGTGACTCTCTATGACGGGAAGGGAAAGCAACCCCGGCGGCCCGGGGTGGTGGGGCGGCGGTACGGTCGCTACGTCCGGGAAAGCCGACTCAGGTTCCCGATTCTAAGCCGGGAGGCGCGGGCAAGCTAGTCGCCGCAAGATGAAAGCGGGATGAGAGGGGAGGGGTGGTACGGGTTGCCCTGGGACCGCGGCCGTCCCGGCCGCTCTTGTCGTGCGCGTCGGGGCGCATTGCTGCAGTTGGACATCTCTGGCGCGCTCAGCAAGAGCGGCCGGGACGGCCGCGGTCCCGGGAGCCACCCCCTCGCTACCGCTCGGGGCTCGCCTTGGCCAGCCACGCCTTCGCCTTCCGGTGCGCGGCCTTGCGATTCTCCTCGTCGGCGAACCCAAGGTAGCCGAGCGAACCCCACGCCAGGTTCAGCGTCTTCTTGCCCGGCGGACCGCAGCCGAACGCGAACGGGTCGCCGCCAGCCAGGTGGACGCTGACCGCCAGGGCCACGTCCCCGACGGTGGCCGAGTACCGCGGCGACTCCTTCTTCGGGCCAGCCGCGTCCCGCCGGACCACCGTGAGCGAACCGCCGACGGAGGTGCCGTCGTCGTGCAGGGCGTCGGCCAGCGGGCGGTCGGCGGCGGTCCCGAACCGGGCGATGATCGGTAAGGCCATCCCGCGGACCTTCGGCGGCTGGAGGGGATCGGCCGCCCAACGGCGGGCCAACGGCAGAACCTCGGCCAGCCCGGACGAGTTAGCTTTTTCGAGCCCGACGATCTTGTCTTCGGTGACCGATCGGGTTGCGAGCCAGACC
>DASSAT010000022.1:0-10122 GCA_035699305.1 Fimbriiglobus sp.
CGGTCCCAGGGGGGACAACCCCTTGACCTTCGCCGGGGAATCCGTGTCTTTGAATACAGCCGCTACCGCGCCATCGGCCCCGAGGCACCCATGCCGTCGTCGAACGAAATCCGCCAGCAGTTCATCGACTTCTTCTGCCGGAAGCACGGGCATACGTTCGTCCCGTCCTCGCCGGTCGTGCCTCACGACGACCCGACGCTGTTGTTCGCCAACGCGGGGATGAACCAGTTCAAGCCGTACTTTCTCGGCACCGAGAAGCCGCCGTTCAAGCGGGCGGCGAACACGCAGAAGTGCATCCGGGCCGGCGGCAAGCACAACGACCTCGACGACGTGGGCAAGGACACCTACCACCACACGTTCTTCGAGATGCTCGGCAACTGGAGCTTCGGCGACTACTTCAAAAAGGAAGCCATCGCCTGGGCGTGGGAACTGCTGACGGGCGTCTGGAAGATCGACCCGGCGCGGCTGCACGTCACCGTCTTCGAGGGCGACCCGGCCAACGGCATCCCCCGCGACGACGAGGCGGCGAACCACTGGCGCGCGGTCGGCGTCCCGGATGCGCAGATCCACCTGGGCAACAAGAAGGACAACTTCTGGGAGATGGGCAGCATGGGCCCCTGCGGTCCGTGTACCGAGGTCCACTACGACAGCACCCCGGACAAGAGCGGCGGCCCGCTGGTCAACCAGGGGACCGACAAGGTCATCGAGATCTGGAACCTGGTGTTCATCCAGTTCAACCGCAACGAGGACCAATCGCTGACCCCGCTACCCGCGAAGCACGTGGACACCGGCATGGGCTTCGAGCGGATCACAAAGGTCTTGCAAGGCAAGGAGAGCAACTACGACACGGACGTGTTCACTCCGATCCTGGACACCATCGGTCAACTAACCGGCTTGAAGTACGGCGGTCGGCTCGACGACATGACTGACGTCGGGTTCCGGGTGATCGCCGACCACCTTCGGATGGCGACGTTCGCCATTGTGGACGGGGCACGGCCCGGGAACAAGAAGCGGGACGCGGTGCTGCGGAGCGTGATCCGCCGTGCGGTCCGTTTCGGCTACATGTTCTTCGACCGGCGTGAGCCGTTTCTCTGCGCGCTTGTCCCTGTCCTGGTCGAGCAGATGGGCGGAGCATTTCCGGAACTCCGGCAGCGTGGCCCGCTAACCGCGGAGGTCCTCCGCTCCGAGGAGAAGGACTTCTTCCGCACCATCACGAAGGGGCTGGCACTGTTCGAAGCGGCCGCGGCGACCGCAGAGAAGAAGGGCCGAGTCATCGACGGAGACAGCGCGGCCGACCTGCAAACGACCCACGGGTTTCCATTCGACCTGACCCGGCAGATGGCCGAAGAACGTGGGCTGTCGGCAGACAAGGCCGGGTACGACGAAGCGATCCGGCGGCACAAGACGAGGTCGCGCGAGGGCCGGGAAACGGTTATCGTGTCCGCGATCCGCGGGGAACTGCCGAAGACCAACGACGCCCCGAAGTATCAACCGACACCGGTCGAGGCGACCGTCCTCGGCTGGGTGAAGGACAACGCGGTGGTCCGCGAAGGCGCCCTGGCGGCTGGGGAATCGACGGCCCTCCTGACCGACCGAACGAACTTCTACGCCGAGCAGGGCGGACAGGTCGGTGACGCCGGGACCGCTACCGGAAAGGATGTCGAGTTCGAGATCGAGGACACCAAACGGCTTGGAGACACGGTGCTGCACGTCGGCTCCGTTCAAGAGGGCACGCTCAGTGTCGGGCAGAAAGTCAGGCTGGAGGTCAGCTCGGACCGGCCCGCCACGATGAAGAACCACACCGCCACCCACCTGCTCAACCTGGCGCTGCGGCAGGTGCTCGGCGGGCAGGTCGATCAGAAGGGGTCGCTGGTCGATGCCGACAAGACTCGGTTCGACTTCACCCACGACAAGCCGCTGACCAAAGAACAACTCCGCGAGGTCGAGGAGCGGGTCAACCAGATCGTCGAACGCGACCTACCGGTGACGCCGGTTCCGATGCCGCTGGCCGAGGCGAGGAAGCTCCCCGGCGTCCGGGCGGTGTTCGGCGAGAAGTACCCCGACCCGGTCCGCGTCGTCATGATCGGGGCCGACAAGCCGGAGGCGATCACGCCGGACCTGTCGGTCGAGTTCTGCGGCGGCACCCACCTGAGCCGCACCGGGCCGATCGGCTACTTCAAGATTGTCTCCCAGGAGGGCGTCGCCAAGGGCGTCCGCCGCGTCACCGCCGTCACCGGCCGCGTGGCCCTTGAAGAGATTCGCAAGATGTCGGCGGTCGTGGACGACCTGACCGGCAAGTTCCAGTGCCGGGCCGAGGAGTTGCCGGCCCGCGTCGAGTCGCTGCAAGAGGAGGTCAAGAAACTCCAGCAACAGCTCAAGAAGGGCGTCGCTGCCGACTTGACCGGCGTCGTGGACAAGCTCCTCGCGGACGCGCCTGAGATCAACGGCGTCAAGCTGGTCGTCGGACAACTGCCGGCCGCTTCGGTGGAGCAGGTGCGGGCGCAGATCGACCGCATCCGCCAGAAGGCTCAGTCCGCACTAGTTGTCTCAGGGTGGATCGACGATGCAGGGAAGGTGCCTATCGTCGTCGCGCTCACGAACGATCTTGTCGCCCGAGGGCTGAAGGCCCCTGACATCATCAAGCCCGTGGCAGAGATTGTTGGTGGCAAGGGTGGCGGCAAGCCGGACCTCGCCCAGGCCGGCGGCAAGGACGCCAACAAGCTCCGCGAGGCGTTGGCGAAGGCGGAGGAGATTGGACAGGAGTTGCTGAAGAAATGATCCACAGATTACGCAGATTTCACAGATTAGAAGACAAATAAGAATATATTTATTTGTCTTCTAATCTGTGAAATCTGTGTAATCTGCGGATCATCTGGGTTTCAGACCCGCCGCCTGGGTCCGCCGCACACCGGGTCGGCGCGGTACGCTCAGCGGCGTCGCCGGGTCCGGGCGCACCGTCAGCAACCGCTCCTGGACCGCGTCGGCGTAGGTCGCCGACAGTTCGATGCCGAGATAACGCCGCCGCAGCCGCTTCGCAACGGCCAGCGTCGTACCGCTGCCGGCGAACGGGTCCAGCACCAGGTCGCCCTCGTCGGTCGCCACCCGGATGATCCGCTCCAGCACACCCTCGGGCATCTGACACGGGTGGCCGGTCCGCTCCTTAAACGTGCCGCACACCCGCGAGACATACCAAGTGTCGCTGTCCGGCTGGAAGTGTTCGGCCGTCTCCTGTGGCCGAAGTACCCAGGTGTCGTCGGGCAGCTTGCCGACCGGGTTGGCCCGGCGGTCGGCGTAGGTCGTCATCCGGGCCGACGGCACCCGCACCGCGCCGGCGTGGAACGTGTACTGCTTCGGGTCGGCGACGTAGTAGAAGATGTGGGCGTGGCTGCGGTTGAACTTCTTCGTGCAGTTCACCCCGAAGGTATAGTGCCAGACGATCCAGTTCCGCATGGTCAGCCCCAGCGCGTCGAGCCGGACCTTGACCTCGGCCGCGTATTCGTCGCCGATGGCCACCCAGAACGAGCCGGTCGGCTTGAGCGCCCGCCGGACCGCGGCCAGCCACTTGTCGGTCCAGGCCAGGTACTCGTCCTTGCCGCGGCGGTCCTGGTACACGTCGTACTCGTAGCCGATGTTAAACGGCGGGTCCGCGAACGCCAGGTCCACGGACCCCTCCGGCAGCCGGTCCAGGAGCCGTACACAGTCGCCCGTCCAGATGTCGTCCCAGGGCATGGCCGAACCCCCCGCGTCAGCTGATGGGTCGTCGAGTTCGGTAAACTCTACATTCCCGGCGCAGATGGCGCAAGTGGAACTACCGGAACTTTTTTCGCCCCGGGTCGGTGACGACTTTGCCGCGGGTTCGGAATATGACGACCGGGCGACTACTATCGACAGTTGGGGTGGTACGGCTGGCGGGAACCGGGTAGGTTCCCGCCGCCGGGCGAGGCCCGGGGGTTTCGGTCCAGGGAACGAGACGCGGGATGTTTGCGCACCTGAAGGCGGTCTGGACGTTCCGGTACTTCTGGATGTCCCTGGTCAGGATGGACCTGCGGTCGCGGTACCGCCGGTCCGTGCTGGGCATCGGCTGGTCGGTCCTGCACCCGCTGGCGATGAGCGCGGTCTTCTGCCTGGTGTTCGCCGAGATCATGAAGGTCCAGGGTGGGGACCCGGCCGGCTATCCGGCCCAGTGGCGGTGGTACGCGGCCTACCTGCTCTGTGGGATGTCAGTGTGGTCGTTCATCCAGACCTCGACCGCGATCGGCTGCCAGGCGCTGCTGATGAACGAGGCGTACATCCGCCAGTGCCCGCTGCCCTACGGCATCTACCCGCTGCGGACGGTGATGGGGACCGGCATCCACTTCGTCATCTCGATGGCCGTGGTGGTCGCCCTGGTGTGCGTGATGAAGGGGACGCCGGCCCCGCTCGGGCTGCTGTGGGCGGTCATCCCGGTCCTGGTGCTGCTCTTCCTCTTCTGCTGGGCGCTGGCCACGCTGGCGGCGTTCGCCACGGTTTACTTCCACGACACCGCGCACCTGGTCGAGGTCGGTTCCCAGCTGTTCTTCTTCCTGACCCCGATCATGTACCCGCGAACTATCCTGGAGGCCAAGGGGGCCAAGGCGCTGGTGGACCTCAACCCGGTGGTCGTCTTCCTCGAACTGATCCGCACGCCGCTGGTCGATGGCACCTTGCCGGCCGCCCAGGTGTACGTCCAGGGGGTGGTCCTGACACTCGCGGCCGTCGGGCTGGCGTTCGGCACCATCGGCTGGCTGCAGAAGAAGGTGATCTTCCACATGTGACCGCACCGCGGGCGGGGCGGGCCGGGGGCACACACCGAGGGGCCGGGACCGATGGCGAAGATCGAGCTGCGGGACGTCGGGCTGACGTTCACCATCCGGCAGCACCGCAAGGTGACGTTCAAGGAGTACCTGCTCCGCGGGCTGTTCCTCCAGTCGCGCAACCCGAAGGTGGCCGTCCACGCCCTGAGCAACCTGACCCTGACCGCTGCCGAGGGGGACCGGATCGGCGTCATCGGCCACAACGGGGCCGGCAAGAGTTCGCTGCTGAAGCTGCTGGCCGGCGTCTACCCGCCGACCGCCGGCACCCGGGTCGTCGAAGGGCGCATCTGCTCGCTCTTTGACATCGCCCTGGGGTTCGAGCCGGACGCCAGCGGGTGGGACAACATCCGCTACCGCTCGTACCTGCTCGGCGAGACACCGCGGACTGTCAGCCGGAAGACCGACCAGATCGCCGCGTTCAGCGAGTTGGGCGACTTCCTGAACATCCCGGTCCGCTACTACTCCAGCGGGATGATGGTCCGGCTGGCGTTCTCGATCTCGACGGCGGTCGAGCCGGAGGTCCTGCTGATCGACGAAGTGCTCGGGGCCGGCGACCTGGCGTTCCAGATCAAGGCCAAGCAGCGGATGCGGGAGATGATGGCGTCGGCCCGGCTGATGGTGCTGGTCACGCACGAGATCCCGACCCTGGAGCAGATCTGCAACCGGGCGATCTGGCTGCAACACGGGTCGGTGATGATGGAAGGCAAGCCGGACGAGGTGGTGGCGGCGTACAAGGCGAGCATCACCGGGGCCACGCCCCCGCCGCCCGGCTCGCCGCCGCCCGGGGCCGGATCGGACTCTGTGTCTCAGCCGCCGACCCCGAAGCCGCACGTCGGCGCGCTCACCGCGGCCGCCTGACCGACCCGGGGGCCGCCGTGGACGAGCCGCCGGTCAGCGTCCTGATCGTCAACTACAACGGGGCGAAGCACCTGCCCGCCTGCCTGAGTGCCCTCGAACGGCAGTCCGTTCCCCGCGACCGGTTCGAGGTCGTGGTCGTGGACAACGCCTCGGCCGACGGGTCCGCCGACCTCGTCCGCGAGCGGTCCCCCTGGGTGAAGCTTGTGCCGCTCGACCGCAACGCCGGGTTCGCCGGGGGGACCAACATCGCCGCCCGGCACGCCCGCGGCCGGCTGCTGGTGCTGCTCAACAACGACACCGTCCCGGACCCGTACTGGCTCGAAGAGCTGCTCCGCGTCGCCGACGAGAACCCCGGCAAGGCGGCTGCCTCGAAGCTGGTCTTCGCCCACGACTCGCGGACGATCAACAGCGCCGGCCTTTTCCTCCTGCGCGACGGCCGCGGCGCGGACCGAGGGTTCCGGCAACAGGATGTCGGGCAGTTCGAGGTGGGCGGCCCGGTCTTCGCCGGGTGCGGGGCGGCAGTGGCGATCCCGGCACCGCCTCCCGGACGGCCGGTCTTCGACGAGCGGTACTTCGTCTACTACGAAGACCTGAACGCCGGCTGGCAGGCCCAGCTCCGCGGACAGGGTTGCGTCTATGCTCCGCGGTCGCTGGTCCGACACGTTCACGGCGCCGCGGCCGGGGACGAGTCGTCGCTGTTCTGGTTCCACGTCGAGCGGAACCGGGCGCTGACCGCGTTGCGGAACGCCGACCCGTTCCTGGCTGTCTTGTGTGGCGTCGGGCTGTTCGCCAAGGCAGGGCAGGCGGTCCTGCGGGCGGCGCTCGGTCGTCGGCCGTGGCCGGTCGCCCGGGCGGTGGTGCGGGCCGCGGCGTCGTACCTGTGGTGGTTGCCGACGGTGCTGGTCGAACGGTACTTGACCCGGACGGGCTTGTGAGATGAAGGTGGTCATCAACGGGCTGGCCGCGCTCAAGCCGAAGACCGGTGTGGGACACCACGTCGCCAACCTGTCCGCGGCCCTGGCAGCGGTGCATCCTGACGACACGTTCACGCTCTACCCCGGCCGTCGGATGGCCGGGCTGGTCCGGCGCTTGAACCGCCCGACGACCGCTTCGTCACACCAGACGACCGCTGGGCTGGTGAGTCGTGGCCTCGGGTTCGCCAAGGCGACCGCCAAGGCGGCGAGTCGGTTCCACTTCGCCGCATACACCCGGATATACGGGTTCGACCTGTACCACGAGCCGAACTTCGTCCCGTTCCCGTCCGCGCTGCCGACGGTCGTCACCGTCCACGACCTGTCGGTGCTGCGGTTCCCGGACTGGCACCCCGCGGACCGGGTCCGGGTCCACGAGAATCGCTTCGCCACCGGCCTCCGACGGGCCGATCACGTCATCGTCGTCTCGGACGCCGTCCGCCGTGAGATCATCTCCGACCTCGGCGTCGCGGCCGACCGGGTGACGGCGATCCCCAACGGCGTCGGCCCGGCGTTTCGCCCTCTCCCGGCCGAAGTGGTCGATGCGGTCCGCGCACGGCTCGGGTTGCCGGAACGGTACTTCCTGTGCGTCGGGACGATCGAGCCGCGGAAGAACGTCGGCACCGCGATGCGGGCGTTCGCCGACCTGCCGGCCGAAGTCCGGGAGTCCTGCCCGCTGGTGCTGGTCGGCCCGTGGGGGTGGAAGTCGGACGCGGACCGAGACTACTTCGAGGGCGTCTGCCGCGGCCGGGGCGTCCGCCACCTCGGCTACGTCGCCGACGATGACCTGCCGGCCGTGTACGCCGGGGCGGTCGGGCTGGTGTACCCATCGCACTACGAGGGCTTCGGGCTGCCCCCGCTGGAGATGCTGGCCTGCGGCGGGGCGGTGCTCGCGTCCACGGCGGACGCGGTCCGCGAGGTGTGCGGCGATCATGCCGCGCTGATCGCACCTAAAGACCTGCCCGGCTGGCGGGCCGCGATGCTCCGGCTCGCCACCGACGCCGACTACCGCAATGACCTCCGTCGCGGCGGTGTCGCCCACGCGGCCCGGTTCACCTGGGAGCGGTCGGCCGCGGTGACCGCCGCCGTGTACCGCCGCGTTCTGATGCCGGTCGCGCCCGTCACTGTCCTCTCATCCCGCCCCGCCGCGTAGGACGTAGACGAACGCCACCGCGTTGAACAGCCCGTGCAGCACGACACACGCCGCGATCCGGTTCGTCCGGGTGGCGAGATACCCCAGTGCCAGCCCCAGTACGAACAGCGGCACCGGCGACGGCCAGATTTGCGAATGGGCGGCGGCGAAGAGAGCGGCGGTCGCGTAGACCGACACGACCGTCCGCGACGGGAACCCCGGCCGCGCCGACCCGACGCGCTGGACCACGTACAAGCCGATGGCCAGCACCGCGACGAACGCCAGCGGGCCGACCTGGCCGTCCCGTCCGCCTCCGGTCGAGACGACCCAGGTCGCCGCCAGCCCCAAGAGCGCCCACGACCGATACCACCGGCCGCCGGTCCAGCCGATGAATAGACCGCGGAAGAGCACCTCCTCGGCCAGCGGGGTGAAGCAGCAAACGATTAGCCCGAACAGCACCTGCTCCGCGGTCGTCAGCCCGGACGTGAGCCGGCCGAAAGGGTGTTCGTCCGGGTTCGCGCCGGACCGCTCAACGACCCACGTGGCGAAGACGTTGACCGCGAGCACGACCGGCGTAGCCGTGACCCACGCCGCGACCCCGAGCGTCACCTGCCGGGCCAGTTCGACGGCGGTGAGCGGCAGCAGTTTGCCCTTGGCGCGGTGCCGCAGCCAAAGCCAGACCGACAGCAGCACGGGCGCCGCGACGATCGTCCCCGCTGCGGTGTGGAGTTGGTTGAGTGGGTCGTCCGGGGCCGTGGCCGGGGGTTGAGGAGAGGGGAACACGCCGAACGCGGCAAGCAGTCCACTGCCGGCGCCGACCAGCACCGGGTAGGCCACGAGCATGAAGACGACGAGCAGGAAATAGCCGACGTCGGCCGTGACGGTCGGCAGGTCGCCCCAGAGCTTCGGCGTAGCGGGCACCGACCAGCGCGGGAGCAATATCCGGCCCGACCGGTAGACTACGACCGCCGCTGCGAGGCCCGCCGGGACCGCTCCGGCGGCAACGTAAGCCCCGGCGATTGCGAGCCGCCCCACCTCTGCCAACATGTCCTGAGGCACAGTCCCCCCGGGGTTGGTCGCCGACCCGTCCCGATCTAGGATAGCCGGGTCCGCCCCCCCGCCCACCCGGCCGCGCCATGTCCACCATTCTTGACCGGATCGTCGAAACCAAACGCCGGGAGATCGAAGCCGCCCGCGCCCGAGTGCCCGAAGGGGAACTGGAACGCCGACTCGCCGACGTGCCGCCGACCCGGGGGTTTGCCGCGGCGCTGCGCGTCCCCGGCGAGGTGCGGGTGATCGCGGAGGTGAAGAAGGCGTCGCCGTCCGCCGGGGTGATCCGCGCCGACTTCAACCCGGCGGCGATCGCCCGCACCTACGAGCGGCATGGGGCGGCGTGCGTCAGCGTCCTGACCGACCGGCCCTACTTCCAGGGCAGCCTCGACCACCTAAGTGCGGTCCGCGCGGCGGTCGGGTGCCCGCTGCTCCGCAAGGACTTCGTCCTCGAACGATACCAACTCCTCGAAGCCCGGCTCGCCGGGGCGGACGCGGTGCTCTTGATCGCGGAAATCCTCCCTGGCGACCGGCTCTCCGCTCTGCACCGTGAGGCGGTCGCGCTGGGGCTGGACGTGCTCGTCGAGTTGCACGACGCCGACCAACTCCCGCGGGTGCTCGGCTGTGGAGCCTCACTGGTCGGTATCAACAACCGCGACCTGCGGACGTTCGAGACGCGCCTCGACCACACGCTCGCCCTGGTGCCGCACGTCCCGGCCGGCGTCACCGTCGTGAGCGAGAGCGGCATCCGCACCCCCGCCGACCTGAGGCGGCTGGCCGACGCCAGCGTTCACGCGGTCCTCGTCGGCGAGACGCTGATGCGTTCGCCGGACATCGGCGCGGCTCTCGATGAGCTGCGCGGGGTCACGCCGTAGGTCGGGTCGAGTCTTCGAGGCCCGACGCCTCTTCCTCCCTCCCCCCCTTGGGGGGGAGGGCCGTGGTGGGGGGTATGCTCGACGAGACTGGGTCGATGCTCAAGACCCGTTGTAGCCTCCACCCCCCACCCTAACCCTCCCCCCCAAGGGGGGAGGGAACCAGAATGTCGGGCCTCGAAGACTCGACCCGACCTACGAAAGCCGGTTCACCCCAATCCTTGCCGGCGACCATCCGCCACAGGCACCAGCCCCACAGGACCAACAGAAGGACCGTCTCCCACGCCTGGTCCAGCGCCAGCTCGGCCGTCACCTTGGGAACGTGCTTCTCCGCCACACCGAGGTCGATCGCTTGGCTCGTCGAGAAGTACCCCAGCCCGACCGCGGCCTGGACCTGCAAGTGCAAC
>DASSAT010000023.1:0-5424 GCA_035699305.1 Fimbriiglobus sp.
GCCGCTCCCGTTTCCCGTTGCCCCGCGGTCAGGCCCGGACCACGCGCCGGCGGCGTAGCCACAGCGCCCCGAGGCCGACCACTGCCACCCCGAGGGCCGTCGCCGGCTCCGGGACCGGGGTGAAGGTGACGTTGACGTTCCCGATGGCGGAATCGCTGGTCACGATCGGCGCGCTGCCGAAGCCGAAGTTGGCCGCGCTCACCGTCACCTGGCTGGCGGTCAGCCCGGTGATCGACGTGGCGTCCAGCAGGGTGATGGTGTACGTCTGGCCGGGCAGCAAGGTGCCGTCGTCCACCAGGGTAAAGTTCAAGGTGGTCCCGGCCTGGGCGGTGATGGCGCCGTTGATCGTCACCTTCTCGTTGACCGGGCTAGCCGGGGTGCCGCCGACCTTGGCGGTGTAGTTCGACGTCCCCGCCCCCAGGGTCAGGCTCCCCACGTTCAGGTTCCCGGATATGGTGCCGCCGTTGTTCACCACGATCTGACCGGTGAGGGTCCCGTTCCCGTTCAGGGTTGCGCCGCTATCGACCGTGACCGGCGACGATCCGAGGTTGCCGTTGACCGTCAGGGTCGTCCCGGGGCCGGAGACCTGGAACGGGATGCTGAAGCCGGCGTTGTTGCCGCTGAGGATCACCGCCCCGCCGCCGGTGACCTTGAAGAGGTTGTCGGCCGAGTTGACGAGCGACCCGGTCAGGTCCAGGGTGGCGTTGGTCCCGATCGACAGCGTCCGGGTGCCGTTGGACCCGTCGAAGTTGAGGGTGGAGCTGATCGTGTGCAACACCGGCGTGGGGTAGCTGTCGATCGTGATCGGCGACAGGTTGCCGCCGCCGCCGACGTTCTTGAACTTGATCGTACCGCCACCGATGGTCAGCGGGTTGTCCTGCGAGCTGTTGATCTGGAGCTGGAAGAGGGTGATATCACTGGATAGGTTCACGGTCTTCGCCGCCCCGGCGCCGGGGGTGCTGAACACGGCGACGTCGTTGTTCCCGTTCGGGACGCTGGAGGACCAGTTGGCCGCGTCGTTCCAGCTGTACGTCCCCGGACCCGTCTGGGTCCATGTCTGGGCGGGCGCAAGGCACGCGAGCGCGAGAACACCGGCCGCGGCAGCCGCGAAGCGATTCAAGTTGTACATCATGGGCGATCCGCCGAACTCCAGACGACATGGGCCATCGTCGTTATGATCTCGGTTTGGTCGAAAGTTGCCGTCGTCACAACCACTAATGAACCTCTAGAACAGAGTTATGGAGCCCGCCGTTAAAGTCCGAAAAATTAGACACAATTCGACTATTACACGAATCACTAGCCGTCATAACCGGACCTTTCCGGCCGGCGTTCGCCCCGACGGGCGAAAGTCCCCTGGCATTCCGCCCCAGCCCACGCTATCTCCCGGTCCGTGGCGGACGCGGACCTCCCGCCGACTCAGGATTCCAGAAAGGCAGGAATGCCATGTCGTTGCGCTGCGCGGCCCGCCGCGTCGTCCGGCTGGCCGGGGTGGCCGGCGGGGTCGGGTTTCTGGCGGTAGCCTTCGGCCAGGGACCGGTCCGCCCGGCCTCCGTCACCCCGGCGGTCGATCTGCCGCCCCTGCCGCTACTGCCGACCTCGGCCAAGGTGGTGGCGGCGAATGCCTCGGTGGACGGCTCCGCGGCCCTGCCGAAGGCGATCGCCGACGCCCGGTCGGCCTGCGCCAAGCTGCGGGACTACACCTGCCACCTGGTCCGCCAGGAGGTGGTCAACGGCAAGCTCCTCCCGGAGCAGGTGGCGGAGTTGCGGGTCCGCACCAAGCCACTCAGCGTCCACGTCCGGGTGATCGCGCCGAAGGCGGTCGCCGGCCAGGAGGCGATCTACCAATCGGCGGAGAGCACCTCAAAAGTGCGGTTCCGGGCGGCCCGGGAGGCGGGCATCCGCACCGGGTTCGTGACGCTGCCGACCGACGACCCGAAGGTGCTGGCCGGCACCAGCCATCCGCTGCCGGAGACGGGCCTGATGGCGGTGATCGACCGGATGGACAAGGCGGTGGCGACGGAGAAGCAACTCAACCACCCGGTGCAGGTGCTGACGGCGGAGTACAAGTTCGGCGGCCGGGCGGTGACGCGGTACGAGGTATTCGCGGACCGGCCGCACCCGCATCGGTACGCGTACCGGTGCGTGCTGTACGTGGACAACGAGACGAAGCTGCCGGCCCGATTCGAGGCTTACAGCCAGCCGAAACCCGGCGGCCCGGCCGAGGGGGAGTTGCTGGAGGTACAGAGCTTCGTCGGGCTGAAGACGAACACCGGGCTGGGCGAGTCTGCGTTCGAGCGGTAGGGAGAGTAGTAGGCACATTCCGTGTGCCGTCTCAACTTAGACGGCACACGGAATGGGCCTACTACGTTAACAGGCGAGACTTCTCGGGGGAGAGGGTTCGGGGGAGCGGCGGGCCGGCGCGGGGACACCCGTCGCCGGCCCGTTCGCCGTTGCGGGGCCTGACACACGGACCCCGAGGATCTTGGCGTCGGCGACTCGCAGGGGTAGACTTACCTCCCCAAACAAATCCCCGCTCGCACAGAGCGTTCATTCGGGACCGTCGCGTTGGAGGAGATATGACGAGCGAAAGCAAATGCCCGGTGATGACCGGTACGAACGGAACCAGGACCCCACAGGCCCGGTCGAATCGAGACTGGTGGCCGAACCAGTTGAGCCTGGAAATCCTTCACCAGAACTCTCCACTGTGCAACCCCATGGGCGAGGAGTTCGACTACGCGGAGGAGTTCCAGAAGCTCGACCTGGGTGCCCTGAAGAAGGACATCGAGGCGGTGATGACGACGTCGCAGGACTGGTGGCCGGCCGACTACGGTCACTACGGGCCGCTGTTCATTCGGATGGCGTGGCATAGCGCCGGCACGTACCGCATCGCCGACGGTCGGGGCGGCGCGGCCTCCGGCACCCAGCGCTTCGCGCCCCTGAACAGCTGGCCCGACAACGCGAGCCTCGACAAGGCCCGGCGGTTGCTCTGGCCGATCAAGCAGAAGTACGGCCGGACGCTCTCGTGGGCCGACCTGATGGTCTTCGCCGGCAACTGTGCCCTGGAGTCGATGGGGCTCAAGACGTTCGGGTTCGCCGGCGGGCGCGAGGACATCTGGGAGCCGGAGGCCGACATCAACTGGGGGTCGGAGACGGAGTGGCTCGGGGCCGAGCGCTACGACAACGACCGGCAACTCCAGAAGCCGTTCGGCGCGGTCCAGATGGGCCTGATCTACGTGAACCCAGAGGGGCCCGGCGGCCAACCGGACCCGCTCGCCGCGGCCGGGCACATCCGCGAGACGTTCGGCCGCATGGCCATGAACGACGAGGAGACCGTGGCGCTGATCGCGGGCGGCCACACCTTCGGCAAGGCCCACGGCGCCGCCAACGCGGCCGAGTACTGCGGCCCCGAGCCTGAGGCCGCCGGCCTCGTAGAGCAAGGGCTTGGCTGGACGAACCGGTTCGGGACCGGCAAAGGCCCCGACGCGATCACCAGCGGCCTGGAGGGCGCCTGGACCACCAACCCGGTGAAGTGGGACAACGGCTACTTCGACAACCTGTTCGGCTACGAGTGGGAGCTGACGAAAAGTCCGGCCGGCGCGTTCCAGTGGACGCCGAAGGGCGGGGCGGGCCGGGGCACCGTGCCGGACGCCTACGACCCGTCGAAGAAGCACGCTCCCATAATGTTCACGACGGACCTCGCCCTGCGGATGGACCCGATCTACGGGCCGATCTCGAAGCGCTTCCACGAGCACCCGGACCAACTCGCCGTGGCCTTCGCCAAGGCGTGGTACAAGCTGACGCACCGCGACATGGGGCCGGTCTCGCGGCTGCTCGGCCCGCTGGTCCCCCCGCCGCAGTTGTGGCAAGACCCGGTCCCCGCCGTCGATCACGAGTTGATCGGGGAGCGGGACATCGCCCAACTCAAGGCCAAAGTCCTCGCATCGGGGCTGTCCCTTTCGCAACTGGTGAGCACTGCCTGGGCGTCGGCGTCCACGTTCCGCGGCTCCGACAAGCGCGGCGGGGCGAACGGGGCACGCATCCGTCTGGCGCCGCAGAAGGACTGGGAAGTCAACCAGCCGGCCGAACTCGCGAAGGTCCATCAGGTGCTCGAGAAGGTCCGGAAGGAGTTCAACGCCGCGCAGTCCGGCGGGAAGAAGAAGGTCTCGCTCGCCGACCTGATCGTGCTGGGCGGGTGCGCCGCCGTCGAGGCCGCCGCGAAGAAGGCCGGGCACGACGTGCCGGTCCCCTTCGCGCCGGGGCGCACCGACGCAACGCAGGAGATGACCGACGCGGAGTCGTTTGCCGTGCTCGAGCCGACCGCGGACGGGTTCCGGAACTACCAGCGAACGGGCGACAACCGGCCGGCGCCGGAGTTGTTGCTGGACCGGGCGCGCCAGTTGACGCTGACCGCCCCCGAAATGACGGTGCTGCTCGGCGGGCTGCGCGTGCTGGGTGCGAACGTCGGGCAGTCCAAGCTGGGCGTCTTCACCGAGCGGCCCGGTGTCCTGACCACCGATTTCTTCGTGAACCTGCTCGACATGGGCACGGAGTGGCGGCAGCACTCCCAGTGCGAGCACGTCTACGAGGGGCGCGACCGCCGGACGGGGGCGGTCAAGTGGACCGGCACCGCTGTCGATCTCGTCTTCGGTTCGAACTCTCAGCTCCGGGCCATCGCGGAAACCTATGCGTGCAACGACTCGCGAGAGAAGTTCGTGCGCGACTTCGTGGCCGCGTGGGGCAAGGTGATGAATCTCGACCGCTTCGACATGGCCGCGGCCGCGTCAACGGGGCGAACTTGCCCCGACTGACCCGCAGGTAGCCGGAGTTGTGTACCGCGTCTTCAGCCCGAAGGGCTGGGAGTCCAAAGCCCGGGGCAACGCCCCGGGGAGGGCCGCCCGCCCGATCCAGCCCGAAGGGCTGGGACAACGCGGCCTGTCCCAGCCCTTCGGGCTGGGCACATCGGTCACCCGCACCCGGGGCGTTGCCCCGGGCTGAGGACTCCCAGCCCTTCGGGCTGAAGAGCGGCGCGCGGGCAAGTCTTCCGAGACAACCTCGACAACCTGCGGATCAATAGTCGGCGTTCGCCCGCGCCACCACGTCCTGCCAGAACTTCTCGGCCGCCGCGTGGTACTTGAGGACCTCGGCGCGCTTCGCGGGGTCGTCCACCTTCATCCGCTGACGCCGCTCCCGGGCCCACTCCAGGAAGAACCGGGCCGACGCCCGGCTGACCCGCCGCGGGGCGGGGCCGACCTCGACGTAGTACGGCGCGGTCGAAGCGAACCGGAACGTCTTCGGGTTGTCCGCGATCACCCGGACCAGGAACCACCCGCTCGCGCGGAACCGGAGGGTGCCGAGCGTGCCGGTCCTCGTGAACTCGTCGAGGCCCACGCGCCGCTCCACCTCCCCGTCGCGGACGACCTCCAG
>DASSAT010000024.1:0-6496 GCA_035699305.1 Fimbriiglobus sp.
GTAGCAAGAGCGGCCGAGACGGCCGCGGTCCCAGGGGATTATGCCAGCCGCAGCAGCTTGCGGGTCAGCCACTCCAGCGACAGGCAGCCGACCGCCGCCAGCAGCAGCCAGCCGACCTCGATCGTGCGGTCGCCCCACCGGACCGTCGGCCCCCGGTCCCACAGATCCTCGACCGCCCCGCGGTTGCGGAACGTCTGCGAGGTATCCTCGATGCACGCCGGGATCAGCGCCAGCTTGTCCGTCTCGGCCAGCTTGAATGCCAGCTTCACCCGCGCCGGGTCGCGCTCCGTCCCTTTCAGCTTCTCCAGGACTGCCGCGTCCTTGATCCGCCCGCGTACATCCTCCAGCGACGACGCGGCCGCCTCCAGCGCGGCGAAGTCCGGCCGCGTGTTGTCCAGCTCGGGGTTGGACTGCTTCAAGATGAACTCGCTCTGGATGGTGTCGCCGGGGCTGTCCGGCACGTCGATCACCACCCGGTAGCGCGAGTCGCCCGGCGGGAAGCGGCCCGGCTCAGCCAGCACCTGCCCGGCGTAGTAGCCGTCGAACCCGCCGCCGCCCTTGCGGGGCTTCATCTCGAACGGGCCGTGCTCCTTCTTGAGCTGGTCGGCGTTGGCGTTCCACTCCTGGATACGGAACTTCGGGGTCAACGCGGTCACGGCGTAGGGGCTGCCGTTCGGGGCTAGCAGCCTCGCCTGGACGCGGATCTGTCCGCCGGAGACGAACTCCTTGTTCATCAGCACCCGGCCGCGGGACGCCCGCACGTCCCGGTTGGCCGCGGCGTACCGCGCCAGCTTGATCCAGAACCGGTCGTAGAAGTCGCGGCTATAGGCCCGCAGCCGCCAGATCTCGCCGGACGCCAGGAACACCGTCCGCCCGCGCGCCGGCTGGGTGGCGACCAGCCACGGCTTCGGGTCGGCGGTGCCGTCGTCCCGGACGTCCAGGAACTCGGCCAGGACCGACGCCCCAGGCTTGGTCGCCTTCACCGGGTAGTAGGAGAAGAAGCCGCGGTCGGGGGCGAGGTCTTTCCGCGGATCCTGGTCCGGGACGAACGTGTCGTGGCCAGTGAAGAACGCCTCCCACCCGGCGACCGGGTTATCGGGCTGCGAGTCGTCCAGCCGCAGCACGTCGGACTCGGGGCTGGGCTTGAGCAGCAGCCGCCGCTCGGTCCGCGGCACCGGCCGGGTCGCGTTGACGAGGATGATGTCGTCGGGGATGACCGGCAGCACGTTCAGCAGCGGCTTGAGCCGGCCCTCCTCGTCGGCCCGGGCAAGCTGGAAGGTACACAGCGGCCCGGCGACGTAGACGAACCCGCCGCCGAGGTTATCCACCCAACTCTGGAGGTCCTTCACCTGGTCGGCCGAAAGCTCCGACCAGTCCGGATCGAAGGCGATAATCAGGTCGTACTCGTTGAGGTTGTAGTACTTGTCCTCCGGCTTGTCGGTCGCCTTGTTGGTCGTGTCCAGCCGAGTCGGGAACTTCGACAGCAGCCGCTCCGGCGGCACGTCCTGCACGGCAGTTCCCTCGCGGCCACCCTCGGTCTGGAGGTAGATCGAAAGCTCGGCGCGGTTCTGCGAGGTCTCGCGGACCAACAGTGTGCGGAGAGTCTGGTACTCGCGGGTGGGGCCGCTGGCGAAGAGCAGCACCCGCAGCGGCCGGTCGAGCACCTGCACCGGCCGCACCGGGCTGACGTGCTCTTGGTCCGGGAAGACCTCGCGCTTGTCGCGGGCGATTTTCGCCACAACGGACCACTGGCCCTCCTTGAGCTGCCGCCGGCGGCCGACCTTCTTCGACGGCTCCGTCAGCGCCTCCGGCAGGTCTTCCGCCTCGGGGTCGATGACGAACTCCGCCAGCCCGTGCGGCGGGCTGGTGTCCCCCTGGAACTTGAGCGTCTTGGTCAACTCGTGGTCCGGGGCGTCCTTCTTCGGGTCGCGGCCGGGCATGTACAGGCCGAGCCGCACCTCGACTTCGGCGTCACCGAGGCCGACCCCGTCGGCCTCGACCTGCACCTTGAACTGCTCGTCCGGCGGCGCCCGGTCGGGCGCCTGCACGTCGGTGATGACGATCTCAACGCGCTCCCGCGGCTCGCCGACCGCGACGGTGATCAGCGGAATCTTCTCCCGGGCGGCCCGGTCCTTGAGCTCGCGGTAGGCCGAGTCCGCCCCGAGGTTGCTGCGGCCGTCGGTGAAGACGACGACGCCCTGCACCATGTTCGCCGCCTCGCGGTTGACCACCGCGGTCAGCGAGTCCGGGACGTTGGTGCCCTGCACGATCGCCCGGGCCACGTCCACCCGCTTCTCCAGCTTCGAGCGGTTGTCCTGGAGGGCTTGCCGGTCCGCCTCGCCGAGATCGGCCGGGATGGCCTCGGTCTCGGGGGCCTTCGCCCAGTTGATCGACCAGTCGGCATTCCCCGGCTGGCCGGCCTTCCAGGCGGCGGTCGCCGTCACCTTCTCGCGCCCCTCTGGGGAGAGGCCGCGAATCGCCCACGGCTTGAAGTCGTAATGGACGAACGCCTCCCAGTCGGCCTTCGACCAGCCTGTCGGCTCGCCGCGGGCGAACGCCTGCGGCTCGTCGTCGAGCCGGGTGCCGAACCGGTAGACGTACACCGGGTTCCGCTCCAGCAATTTCGCCAGGAAGCCGACCTGCTCGTCGGTCAGGAACGACAGCACCTTGTCCATCCGCGTCCGCGGCTTGACCCCGGCGCCGGCGATGTCGTCGCTGGTCTCGGCGACGCTCGGGGACACGTCGAGGACCACGACCACCCGCGAGCGCTTCTCGGTCGTCTCCCAGCGCTGGATGGCCGGCAGCAGGAACGCGATGGCCAGCAGGACGTACACCGCCATCCGCAGCGCGGCGAGCGGGACCGCCCAGAGTTTCGCGGTCTTGCTGTCGCGGACGTACATCCACACGACGAACGCGAACCCCAGAGCCAGCACCAGCCCGACGGCGATCAGCCAGAAGACGGGGCCGTACTCCGTCGGGCCGACCGGCAACGGGTCGGCAAGACGGCGGAAGATCAGCTCGGATTCGTTCATCAGTGTCGTCCGGTCGTTCAGTGTAGTAGGCACACTCCGTGTGCCGTTCTTGCTGAGACGGCACACGGAGTGTGCCTACTACACTCACACGCCCGCCTCGGCGGCGGTCGTCGTCTTGCGCATCGCCGCGGCAGCCGACGGGGCGGCGGCCGACAGTTCGCCGGCCGTGGCGTGGAAGCTCAGCTTCATCGACAACCACTGCTCCGCGGCCAGAAGCAGCAGCAGGAGTACGAACAGCCAGACCGTTTCCGACAGGTCGGACCGCTTGTTGCGCAGTTCCTTCAGCCAGTCGGTGTCGTCGGCCGAGTGCAGCGGGGCGCCGGGGGCGAGTTGGGTCACGTCGTCGCGGGAGACGCGCCGCAGGTCGCCCTCCCGTGCCGCATCAACGTTCGCCGCGACCGCCCGGTACTCCGGCGCCTCGCCAGTCTCGGCCAGCGACTTCTCGCCCGGCGCCTTCAGGTTAGTCAGGGTGAACAGGTAGGCGCCGGGGTTGGTCGCCTCGTCGAACTTGAGGAGCAGCTTGTCCCCCTCGGCGGTCAGCGCCTGCTCCTTCAGGTCGGTCAGCGGGGCCGGGTTGGGGTTCACGCGGCCGCCGGCCGACAGCGCGGGGTCGTGGGTGAGGAACGCCCGCCGCGCGGTCGGCTTGTACCGGGTCGCGTCCACCCGCACCTCGATCGGGGTGCCGACCAGGTGGTTGACGTCCGCCCCGGCCCCGGCCAGGTAGTTGCCCATCTGCTGGATGATCGGGGTGAACGAGGCGTTCCCCGGCCGTTCGCTCGGCCAGTCGGTCCACGCCTCGCCAGCGGTGGTCGTGACCAGCGTCACCCGCCCGCGGCCGAACTCCTTGGCCAGGTAGAACGGGTCGCCGAACTTCACCCGATCGCGTAGCCGGGTCGCCTCGGTCCGCAGGTCCGCCATCTTTGGGTTGGCCCAGAACTCGCGCAGGAGCGCCTCGGCCGGGTCGCCGCTGCCCCGCTGGTCGGCGAGTAGGTCGTCGAGCGTCGCGGCCAGCCGGTAGAGCGGGTCGTTGGACGCGGCCAGCCGGCGGAGGTCGTCGCGGACCTTGCCCAGCGGCTCCTTGTACTTGGCGAACTCCGGGTCCTCGACGGGCAGCTTGTCGGCCACATCGCGGGTCGGCTTCTCGAAGTCGGCCATCGCCTGCTCGTTGGGCATGACGTACAGCTCGGTGACGGACCGGTCCTGCCGCCAGTCGCCGATCCGCCGCACCGGCCAGTACCGCTTGATCGAGATGAATCCGAACACCCGCTCCAACTGCTCCGCGTCCTTGACCGGCTCGCCGCGCTCGTCGGTGTACAGCCCGGCCAGCGCCGGGTGCGACCGCCGGGCCGGGTCGCGGATGAGAAGCTTCTTCTGCGAGATGCGGAACCGCCGGGCCTGGACCTCGTCCGCGGTCAGCTCCTTACTCGGCTGATCGGCCAGCGGGGCCGGGAACAACCCCCGGCCGTCGCGGTAGAGGAACTGGTTGTACGCCTTGGCGTTCACCTTGTCGCCGAGGAAGAACCCGACGCCGCCGCCGGCCTTGCAGTACTGCTCCAGGTTCTTGACCGCCGTTTCGCTCAGCGTCGGGACGTTCAGCACCAGCACGAACGAGTACCGGGTCAGGTCGCGCTGCTCCAGCGTCCGGGCGTCACCGTCCTCCCAGCCGTAGCCACCGAGTACACTCGTGAACACCGGTCGCAGGTAGAAGGCGTCTTGCGTCTTCTCCTCCTTCGGTCCCTGGGAGACGACGAGGATCGGCAACCGCTCGCGGACCTCGACGACCGCGTGCCGGACGTTGTCCGCCGCGATCCCGCCCGGCTCGCCGCTCTCCAGACTCGCTGTGACGAGGCTGAACCGCTCCAGCGGCTTCTCGTCCGTCCCGATCCGGTCGAAGGTCAGCTCGAACTTGACCGCCCGCTCCTGGTTGGCCGGCAGCGTCGGGATCGACACTGACCGGCCGCCCTTGTGCTCGTCGCCGTTGACCTTGACCGAGAACCGGACCGTCTTCAGCTCGCTGGTGCCGTTGTTGCGGACCCGCAGGGTGAACTCGACCGGCTCGTACCGCGCGACGACCAGCTTCGACGGCTGCAACTCGACGACAGATACGTTGTCGTGGGCCAGCGGTGACCGGCGGTCGTCCTTCTTGCGGTACGGGTGGGCGGTGTCGATCAAGTGGACCTTCACGCCAGCGGCGGTCAGTTCGCCGACCGCCTGCTTGATCGCCTCGCCGTCCTCGGCCCAGTCCACGGCGCGGAAGTCGCTCAGCACGTGGACCACCTTGCCGACATCGGCCGGCTGGGCGTTGAGGATGTCCGTCGCCTTCTTCAGCCCCTCGGCCAGGCCGACCCGGACGGTGGAGGGCTTGTAGCTCGCCAGGTAGTCCCGCATCTCCTCGATGGTCTGGGCGTTCAACCGGCCGAACGACCGCGGCGTGCCGAGGTCGGAGAGCCGCACCACCTCCATCGTCTGGGCGGTGGTCGCCTCGCTGGCGGCCTTGGCGATCTGGTCGGTGACGGTGCGCTTGGCCACCTCGAAGGCGTCGGTGTTGGCCCCACCATCGCCGCGCGACCCGTCGGCGGTGCTCGGGGTGTCGTCGAGGATGACCAGGTGCGCGGTGGTGCGGTTCTCCTTGCCGGTCATGTCGAACCCGAGGAACCGCCCGACCAGAAGCCCGATCAGGAGTACCATCATCACACGGAGGAGCAATAAGAGTAGTTGTTGGAGGATGAGCTTGCGGCGCATCCGCTTCTGGGCCTTGAGGAGGAACTCCATCGCGGCCCACCGCACCCGCCGGTAGCGGATGCGGTTGATGAGGTGGATGATGATCGGGGCGCTGACCAGCGCCGCGCCGGCGGCCATCGACCACGGGTTGAGGAACAGTTCGGACATCGCGGGACGGTCTCGAATGTAGTAGGCACACTCCGTGTGCCGTTCTTCGCTCCGGGACGGCACACGGAGTGGGCCTACTACGTTGTAATCACCGCTGCACCACCGACGCCCGGTCGGACATCCGCCGGAACAGGAACCGCGACAGCACCGCGTCCAGGTAGTCGCTGGTGCGGATCAGGGTGTAGTCGATCCCCATCCGGGTGCAGCCGCGGCGGACCTCGGTCAGGTACTCCTCCAGCGCCTCCAGGTAGCCGTGCCGCAACGCCTTCGGGTCGCAGAACAGGTCCGGCAGCTCCTCCATCCCCTCGAACCGGGTCATCCCGCCGAACGGGAAGGTCAACTCCTCGTCGTCGAGGATGTGGAAGACCATCACGTCGTGCCGCCGGTGCCGGAGCATCTCCAGCCCCTTGAAGATCGGCTCCCGGTCGGTCAGGAGGTCCGAGAACAGGATCACCATGCCGCGGCCGTGGGCCGTCTCCGCCACCTGCCGCATCACCCGCAGGACGTCGGTCTTCTCCTTCCGCGCCGGGCGGCTGAAGTCGAGCGTCGTGGTGACGGCGTCGAGCTGGCGCAGC